>DAOKZN010000232.1:0-4359 GCA_035325625.1 Mesorhizobium sp.
GCGTTGCGGAACTCCAGTTCCGGGCGCTCTTCCTCGCAATAGGGGCAGCGGATCAAAAGCATTTCGTCCCCTTGGCCTTTCTCAATGTGCGACGGCGGCGGCCGCCGCCTCGTCGATCAGCCGGCCGGTGCGGAAGCGCTCCAGCGTGAACGGCGCGTTGATCGGGTGCGGCTCGTCGCGCGCGATGGTGTGGGCGAACACATGGCCCGAGCCGGGCGTGGCCTTGAAGCCGCCGGTGCCCCAGCCGCAATTGACGTACAGCCCCTGAACCGGCGTCTTGGCCAGGATCGGCGAGCGGTCGGGCGTCACGTCGACGATGCCGCCCCAGGAGCGCAGCATCTTCATGCGCGTGAACATGGGAAACATCTCGCAGATGGCGTCGAGCGTATGGTTGAGGATGTGCAGGCCGCCGGTCTGCGAATAGGAGATGTACTGGTCGGTGCCGGCGCCGATGACCAGTTCGCCCTTGTCGGACTGGGAGATGTAGGCATGGACGGTGTTCGACATGACCACGCAGGGAAACACCGGCTTGACCGGCTCCGACACCAGCGCCTGCAGGGGATAGCTCTCCAGCGGCATGCGCACACCGGCCATGTCCATCAGGACGGAGGTGTGCCCGGCCGCGACGACGCCCACCTTCTTCGCGCCGATGAAGCCCTTCGAGGTCTCCACGCCCGCCACCGCGCCGTTCGCCGCGCGCCGGATGCCGGTGACCTCGCAATTCTGGATGATGTGGACGCCGCGCGCCGAGGCGCCGCGCGCATAGCCCCAGGCGACGGCGTCATGACGCGCCGTGCCACCGCGCCGCTGCAGCGCCGCCCCCATCACCGGATAGCGCGCGTCCTTGGAGATGTTGAGCGGCGGGCAGAATTCCTTCGCCTGCTCCGGCGTCAGCCATTCGTTGTCGACGCCGTTCAGGCGGTTTGCATGGATGTGCCGCTTGAAGCCCTGGATGTCGTGGACGTTGTGGGCCAGCATCATGACGCCGCGGGCCGAATACATGACGTTGTAGTTGAGCGCCTGGGAAAGCCCGTCCCACAGCTTGACGGCATGGTCGTAGATCGCCGCCGACTCGTCGTAGAGATAGTTGGAGCGGATGATGGTGGTGTTGCGGCCGGTGTTGCCGCCGCCGAGCCAGCCCTTCTCGATCACCGCGACATTGGTGATGCCGTGCTCGCTGGCGAGATAATAGGCCGTGGCCAGCCCATGCCCGCCCGCGCCGACGATGACGACGTCATAGTCCTTCTTCGGCTCGGGCGAGGACCATTGCTCCTCCCAGCCCTTGTGGCCGCGCATGGCCTCGCGGGCTATGGCGAATACCGAATATTTCTTCACGTTCTGGCCTCGCGCCGGACTTCTCTGGATGACTTGCCGGGCCTCTCCACCCGGCGGGCGAGATGTATCACTACCGAAACTGCCCTGCCACCCTTGCGCTGTTTGCGACGGCGATTGCCGCTTTGGGCAGGCTGCGACACCGGGCCGGGCACTGGAAATTACCCAGGCGACACCCGATTTTCCCTCGACAAGCCACCCTGATTCTGCTAACAGCCGCCCAATTCGCGGTAGGCCCTGCCGCGGAGGCATGCGGCTGTGGCCGCCCGCCTGCTGATTTCTAGACCGGTAGACAGGCCGAAACCGAAAGACAGGATTGCCCGTGCAGGTACTCGTCCGCGACAACAATGTTGACCAGGCGCTTCGGGCGCTCAAGAAGAAGATGCAGCGCGAAGGCATCTTCCGCGAAATGAAGATGCGCGGTCACTACGAGAAGCCGTCGGAAAAGCGCGCCCGCGAGAAGGCCGAGGCCGTTCGCCGCGCCCGCAAGCTGGCCCGCAAGCGCGCCCAGCGCGAAGGTCTGATCCCCGGCACCCCGCGTCCGGCTGCCGCTGCCGCCGGCGCAGCGCGTGCTCCGCGCTGACCCCGCCAATTTTTCGTCCTTTTCAAAGGATACCCGAGGTGGCGCGATGCGGAATCGCCGCCACCTTTTTGTTTGGCGCCGACTTTCCCGCCTGACGCCGGCCGGAGAGGATGCGAGCCGGCAGGAGGGACCCGGTATCGCGATGGGATATGAGGAATAAGGCAGCGATGCATATTTTGACCGGCGAGCGCAACACCGCCCCGCGAAACCTCTTCCTGATGTCGGCCTTCGTCTCGGCCCTCGCGCTCGCCGGCTGCCAGACCGGCCCCGGCGGCGAGTTGACAGCCATCGACCCGGCCCAGGGCTCCTCGGAGAACATCTCCTCGCTGTCGGCCGTCGTCGAGCGCAACCCGCGCGATCCGGATGCCTACAACGTGCGCGGCTCGGCCTATGGCCGCGGCGGCAAGTACCAGCAGGCGCTGAGGGATTTCGACACCGCCATCCAGCTCAAGCCGGATTTCTACCAGGCCTATTCCAACCGCGCGCTCATCTACCGCTTCCTCGGCGACCAGGCCAAGGCGCTCTCCGACTACAACCGCGCCCTCCAGATCAATCCGAGCTACGACGCCGCCTATATCGGCCGCGGCAATCTCTACCGCAAGGCGGGCCGCACCCAGGAAGCCTTCAACGACTTCCAGAAGGCGATCCAGCTCGACACCACCGACGCCCGCGCCTACCACAACCGCGGCCTGATCTATCAGGGCCAGGGCCAGCACAAATTCGCCATCGAGGATTTCTCCACCGCCATCTCGCTGGCCCCCGACGCTTCGGAGCCCTATAACGGCCGCGGCCTTTCCTACCTGGCGCTGAACCAGGAGGACAACGCCTTCGCCGACTTCAACATGGCCATCAAGCTCGACTCCAAGAACGCCGAGGCTTGGGCCAACCAGGCGCTGATCTACGAGCGCCGCGGCGACAAGGCCAAGGCCGCGAAATCCTATCGCGAGGCGGTGCGCCTCAAGCCCGGCTACCAGCCGGCGAAGGACGGTCTCGCCCGCGTGAGCTGACGCGCCGCGCACGGGCTGGCGGCTCGCCGCCGCCGGGGCTGCCCGAAGGCGGCCTCTGCCCCGATCGCGCCAAGATTTTCGGGAACGTTCCGGCCATCGCGCCGTTTTGCGGCCGACAAAGCAAAGGATCGTCCCCCATGTTCAAGACACTCGCCGCTGCCGCCGCCCTCGCCACCTTCGCCCTGCCGGCCCACGCGGCCCGGCTGGAGCTCGGCGTGCTCGATTGCACCATCGACGGGGGGACGGCCTTTGTGGTCGCCTCCAACAAGGGCGTGACCTGCACCTATCGTCCCTCCAACGGCGCACGGCCGGAGACCTATACAGGCGTGATCTCCAAGCTCGGCGTCGATCTCGGCACGACCAACCAGGGCGAGCTCGTCTGGGCGGTGCTGGCGGCCTCGGGCGACTACGAGCCCGGCCGGCTCGCCGGCAAATATTACGGCGTGAACGCGGAGGCCAGCATCGCCACCGGCGGCGGCGCCAACCTGCTGCTGGGCGGCTTCGAGCGGTCCTATGCGCTGCAGCCGCTCAGCGTGCAGGCCCAGACCGGCCTCAACCTTGCGGTCGCGGTGCAGTCGCTCGAACTGATGCACGCGCTGAAATAGCCTTTCCGGCACGGCGCCGGCAGGTGCCTTCCTGCCCGGCGCCGGGCTTTCCCGTCAGATGCTGATCGTCTTCAGCCGTTCGGCGATCAGCGCGGCGAGCCGCTCCGACACCTCGTCCTTGGTCATTTCCGGCCATTCCACGACGCCGGCACGCGAGACGATGCGCACGCGGTTGCGGTCGCCGCCCATGACGCCGAAGGCGCCGACGCCGCTGTCGTGCGACACGTCGTTGGCGACGATCAGGTCGGCGCCCTTCTTCTCCAGCTTGGCGCGCGCATTCTTCAAAAGATCCTGCGTCTCGGCGGCGAAGCCGATCACCAGCCGCGGCCGCCGGGCGTGGTGGCCGACGCCGGCCAGTATGTCCGGGTTCTCCACCATCTGCAGCGATGGCGGCCCCTCGCCCGCCACCTTCTTGATCTTCTCGCCGGCCGCATCGGCCGTGCGCCAGTCGGCAACGGCGGCCACGAACACCGCCGCATCCGCCGGCAGCAGGCTCTCCACGGCATCGCGCATCTGCCGCGCGCTTTCCACATGCAAGGTGGTCACGCCCGCCGGATCGGCGATCGAGACCGGCCCCGACACCAGCCGCACGTCGGCGCCGAGCCGCGCCAGGGCCGCAGCGATGGCATGGCCCTGCTTGCCCGAGGAGCGGTTGGCGATGTAGCGCACCGGATCGATCGGCTCATGCGTCGGGCCGGAAGTGACGACGATTCTTTTTCCGGAAAGCGGCTTCGGCCGGTCGTCCAGCAGCGCCTCGACCGCCGCGACGATCTCCACCGGCTCGGCCATGCGGCCCTCGCCCGCCTCGCCGCTCTCGGCCATCTCGCCCTTC
>DAOKZN010000233.1:0-4345 GCA_035325625.1 Mesorhizobium sp.
CGTCCTTGATGTCCTTGTTGTAGGACCACATGGTCGGCGGGATCGGGTTCACCGCCGCCTGGCCGGCGCCCTGGTAGACCGCGTCGATGATGGCCTGCTTGTTGACCGCCATGTTCAGCGCCTTGCGCACCTCGACCTTGTCGAAGGGCGGCTGCGTGGTGTTGTAGGCCATGTAGCCGATGTTCAGGCCTTCCTGCTCGTCGACCTTCAGGCTCTGGTCGGCCTGCAGGCCCGCAATGTCGGCGGGGGCCGGGTAGGACATGATATCGCACTCGCCGGCCTTCAGCTTCTGCGCGCGCACGGCCGGGTCGGGCGTGATGGCGAAGATGAGGTCGTCGATCTTCTGGCGGCCGCCGAAATAGCCGTCCCAGGCCTGGTAGCGGATGACGGCGTCGACCTGATAGTCGACGAACTGGAAGGGGCCGGTGCCGACCGGCTTCTGGGTGAACTGCTGCAGCGTGCCGGCCTTTTCGAGCTGGTCGGCATATTCCTTCGAGACGATCGAGGCGAAGTCCATGCCCAGGTCGGGCAGGAAGGCCACCTCAGGCTTGTTGAGCACGAACTTCACCGTCAGGTCGTCGACCTTGACGATCTCCTTCAGCAGCTCCGGGAAGCCCATGCCGGTGAAATATTCCCAGCCGGTGCCCGGCAGGTACTCGTACCAGGGGCTGTCCTTCTTCCATTGGCGCTCGAAGGAGAAGATCACGTCGTCGGCGTTGAGGTCGCGGGTCGGCGTGAAATAGTCGGTGGTTTGGAACTTGACGCCCGGCCGCAGCTTGAAGGTGTACTCCAGCCCGTCGTCGGAGACCGTCCAGCTCTCGGCGAGCCCGGGCGCGATGGTGGTCTTGCCGTGCTCGAACTCGACCAGGCGCGAATAGACGGTGCGCGAGGACGCGTCGAAGTCGTTGCCGCCGCTCCAGGGCGATGGGTCGAAGCCGGCGGGCGAGGCTTCCGAGCAGTAGACCAGCTGCTTGGCCTGCGCCATTCCGCCCATGACTGTTGCGGCCAGCAACGCGGCCGCAAAGGTCAGTTTCGTTTTCATTGAGCACTCCCTGATGTTCTTCCAAGCCCCTCTATCAGGCTCGTGAAGCGCGCATATAAGCATCGTTTTTCGGGCTTTGGAACTCCCTGCTTACGTAAACGGCAATAGTGGAGGAAGATTTCGCATGATGCCCGCCCCGCGAAATAAAATGGCGTCCGGCCTGCTGTTTGCGATGGATCGGTGTCCGGCTTCCGCGGTTCGTCGGCCCTTCTTGGGCTATGCCCTGTGTGCAGCCGTCGATTCCCTCGCGGCATTGCTTCCCCATGCGCTTCCCCATGCCGTTGCGGCAGGGCGTGCGGGACCGGCCGAGGCTTGCATGGCCGCGAATTGTCGCAATAGTTAGCTGACGGGCAGGCCGTGCCGAAGGCAGTGCGGGAGGACGAAGTGGCGAAAGCGACGAAAGCGACGGGCGGGTCAGCCGGGCGGACGACAGGGGGGGCGGCAAAGGGAGCGGCCGGAAAGACGACGAGGGCGAAGACGGGAGCAGGGAAGGCGGCGGGCGCCAGAAAGCCCTCGGCGCCGAAATCCCTGCCGAAGGCCGACGCGCCTGTGCCCGGCATCGTGCCGGCCAAGCCCTGGCTGGCCAGCTATCCGGTGGGCATGCCGGCCGAGATCGGCGCGCTGCCGGCCGGTTCGATCGGCGAGCTGCTGGAAGCCGCCTGCCGGCAATATGCCGCGCGCCCCGCCTTCACCTGCATGGGCAAGGCGCTCACCTATGCCGAGGTCGAGCGCATGTCGGCGGCCTTCGGCGCGTTCCTGCAGTCGCGCGGGCTGAAGCAGGGCGCGCGCGTGGCGCTGATGATGCCCAACGTGCTGCAATATCCCTTGGCCATGATGGCCGTGCTGCGGGCGGGCTATGTCGTGGTCAACGTCAACCCGCTCTACACGCCGCGCGAGCTGGAGCACCAGCTCAAGGATTCCGGCGCCGAGGCCATCGTCATCCTGGAGAATTTCGCCACCACCTTGCAGGCCGTGGCGGCCCGCACGCAGGTCAAGCATGTCGTGGTCGCCTCGATGGGCGAGATGCTGGGCGGCCTGAAGGGCATGCTCGTCAACTTCGTGGTGCGGCGTGTGAAGAAGCTGGTGCCGGCCTGGTCGCTGCCGGGGCATGTGCGCTTCTCCACCGCGCTGCGGCAGGGCGCCGCCCTGCACCTCAAGCCGGTGGAGGTGATGCCGACCGACGTGGCCTTCCTGCAATATACGGGCGGCACCACCGGCGTGTCGAAGGGGGCCACGCTGCTGCACCGCAACGTGCTGGCCAATGTCGCGCAGCTCGCGCTGTGGGTGGAGGACGCCTACGCCATCCGGCCCAAGCCCGACCATCTCACCTATATCTGCGCGCTGCCGCTCTACCACATCTTCGCGCTGACGGTGAACGCGCTGATGGGCATGCAGCAGGGCGCCATGAACGTGCTGATCCCCAACCCGCGCGACATTCCGGGCTTCGTCAAGGATCTGGCCAGGCAGCCCTTCCACATCTTCCCGGGCCTCAACACGCTGTTCAACGCGCTGGCCAACAACGAGGAGTTCCACAAGCTGGACTTCTCGCAACTGCGGCTGACGCTGGGCGGCGGCATGGCGGTCCAGAAAAGCGTCGCCGACCGCTGGAAGGCGCTGACCGGCAACCACATCACCGAAGGGTACGGCCTGTCGGAAACCTCGCCGGTGGCCACCGCCAACAAATGCTCCTCGCCGGACTTCACCGGCACCATCGGCCTGCCCATCCCCTCCACCGAGATTTCCATCCGCGACGACGACGGCAACGAGCTGGCGCTGGGCGAGGTCGGCGAGATCTGCATCCGCGGGCCGCAGGTGATGTCCGGCTACTGGAACCGGCCCGACGAGACCGAGAAGGTGATGACGGCGGACGGCTATTTCCGCTCCGGCGACATGGGCTTCATGGACGCGCAGGGCTACACCAAGATCGTCGATCGCAAGAAGGACATGATCCTGGTCTCCGGCTTCAACGTCTATCCCAACGAGCTGGAGGAGGTGATGGCGCGCCACCCCGGCGTGCTGGAGGTCGCCGCCATCGGCGTGCCCGACGAGCATTCGGGCGAGGTGCCCAAGCTGTTCGTCGTCAAGAAGGACCCGGCGTTGACCGTGGAGCAGCTTGTCGCCTTTTCCCGTGAGAACCTGACCGGCTACAAGCGGCCGAAATATATCGAGTTCCGCGAGGAATTGCCGAAGACGCCGGTGGGCAAGATCCTGCGGCGTCAACTTAGGCAATAGACCGCCTCACCGTTTCACGGAAACGGCGAAACGATCTATCTTCTTGTCTTTGCGCAATTCCGGGCGGAAAACCGCTGCACACTTTTCCTGGAATTGCTCCAGGCACGCCCGCTGCGGGCGGGCGTCAGCCTTCCTCGTCCACCACCCGCAGGCGCAGCTGTCCGGTCCGGGAATCGGCGGCGCGCCGGCCGCCCGCGCGGGCAGAAGCTTCGTCCTGCCCGTCTTCCTCGACCGCCCGCTCGCCGAACTCCAGCGCCTCGATCTTCTGGCCGCGCCTGGTGACCTTGGAGGAGGAGACGAGGATGTCGTCTATGTCCTTCGCGGCCTGGCCGAAATGCGTCTGCAGCTTGCGCACGCGCTCGTCCAGCCGGCCGACATCCTCCATCAGCCGCACCACCTCGCCCTGGATGAGATGCGCCTGCTCGCGCATGCGCGCATCCTTCAATATGGCCTGCACCACCTGGATCGACAGCATCAGCAGCGAGGGCGACACGATGACCACGCGGGCGCGATGGGCGCGCTGTACCAGCGCCTCGAAATTCTCGTGGATCTCGGCGAACACCGATTCCGACGGCACGAACATGAAGGCCGTGTCCTGCGTCTCGCCCTGGATCAGGTATTTCTCGGCGATGTCGCGGATATGCACCTCGACATCGCGGCGGAACGCCTGTGACGCCGACTTCTGCAGGTCAGGCCCGTCGGCGGCGCGGATGGCGTTCCATGCCTCCAGCGGGAACTTGGCGTCGATGGCGAGCGCCGGCGCCCCGTTCGGCATCTTCACGATGCAGTCGGGCCGGCTGCCGTTCGACAGCGTCGCCTGGAATTCGTAGGCGCCGTGCGGCAGGCCGTCGGCGACGATCGCCTCCATGCGCGACTGGCCGAAGGCGCCGCGCGTCTGCTTGTTGGAGAGGATCGCCTGCAACTGCACGACCTGCCCGGCCAGCGACTGGATGTTGCCCTGCGCCGTGTCGATGACGGCGAGCCGTTCCTGCAGTTTGGCCAGGCTCTCATGCGTCGAGCGCGCCTGCTCGCTCATCGACTGGCCGATGCGCCCGGTCATGGCGTCGAGCC
>DAOKZN010000234.1:0-4344 GCA_035325625.1 Mesorhizobium sp.
GGCGGCCTGATCCCGATGTTCATCATCATCGGCGTGTGGGGCGGCAAGCGGCGCGTCTATGCCTCGTTCAAGTTCTTCCTCTACACGCTGCTCGGCTCGGTGCTGATGCTGCTCGCCATCATGGCGATGTTCTACGAATCCGGCACAACCGACATCTCCCGGCTCATGTCGCACGGCTTCCCGGCCGGCATGCAGACCTGGCTGTGGCTGGCCTTCTTCGCCTCCTTCGCGGTGAAGATGCCGATGTGGCCGGTGCACACCTGGCTGCCGGACGCGCATGTCGAGGCGCCCACGGCGGGCTCGGTCATCCTGGCCGGCATCCTGCTGAAAATGGGCGGCTACGGCTTCCTGCGCTTCTCGCTGCCCATGTTCCCGCTGGCGTCGGAAATGTTCGCGCCGCTGGTCTTCACGCTCTCGGTCGTGGCCATCATCTACACCTCGCTGGTGGCGCTGATGCAGGAGGACATGAAGAAGCTGATCGCCTATTCCTCCGTGGCCCATATGGGCTTCGTGACGATAGGCATCTTCGCGATGAACCAGGAGGGCATCCAGGGCTCGCTGTTCCAGATGCTGTCGCACGGGCTCGTGTCGGGCGCGCTGTTCCTGTGCGTGGGCGTGGTCTACGACCGGCTGCACACGCGCGAGATCGCGGCCTATGGCGGCCTTGCCAACAACATGCCGAAATACGCCACCGTGTTCCTGATCTTCACCATGGCCAATGTCGGCCTGCCGGGCACCAGCGGCTTCATCGGCGAGTTCCTGACCATGCTGGGCGCCTTCCGGGTGAACACCTGGGTGGCGGTGTTCGCCGCGACGGGCGTGATCCTGTCGGCCGCATACGCGCTGTGGCTCTACCGCAGGGTGGTCTTCGGCGCGCTGACCAAGGACAGCCTCAAGGGCATGCTCGACCTTTCCGCGCGCGAGAAGGCGGTGATCTATCCGCTGGTGGTCCTGACCATCTTCTTCGGCGTCTATCCCGCGCCGATCTTCGACGCCACGGCGCAGTCGGTGAAGGCGCTGGTCACCAACGTCACGGCATCCATCCAGTCCGCGCAGACCGCGTCGGCGAACTGAGCAGACAAAAGAGGCTAGCGAACCCATGACGCCGGACCTTCTCTCCAGCCTGTCGCTGTCCGTACCGGAGCTGATCCTGGCCGTGGGCGCCATGGCGCTGCTCATGGTCGGCGCGTTTTCGCGCGGCAATTCCACTACGCTCGTCACCGGCCTTGCCGTGGTGACGATGGCGATCGCCGGCGCCTGGATGATCCTGCGCACGGGCGAGGGGCTCGCCTATGGGGGCGCCTTCAAGCAGGACGCGTTCGCGCTGTTCATGAAGCTTTTGACGCTGGCGGGGTCGGCGGTGGCGCTGGTCATGTCCGTGAGGCATGCCAAGGCCGAGCGCTACGACAGCTTCGAGTATCCGGTGCTGGTCACGCTGTCGACGCTCGGCATGATGCTGATGATCTCGGCCAACAACATGATCGCGCTGTATCTCGGCTTCGAGCTGCAGTCGCTGGCGCTCTACGTGGTGGCGGCGATCAACCGCGAGAACCTGCGCTCGGCGGAGGCGGGGCTGAAATATTTCGTGCTCGGCGCGCTCGGCACCGGCATGATGCTCTACGGCATCTCGCTGACCTACGGCTACACCGGCTCGGTCGATTTCGGCGTGATCGCCAAGGCGGTTGCAGGGCAGGAGCGCCAGCTCGGCGTGCTGTTCGGGCTGGTCTTCATCCTGGCCGGCCTGACCTTCAAGATCTCGGCCGTGCCCTTCCACATGTGGACGCCCGACGTCTACGAGGGCGCGCCGACTCCGGTGACTGCCTTCTTCGCGGTGGCGCCGAAGGTGGCCACGATGTCGCTCATCCTGCGCCTGACCATGGACGCGTTCGAGCCCGCCGCCGGCGACTGGCAGCAGGTCATCGTCTTCATCTCCATCGCCTCGATGGCGCTGGGCTCGTTCGCGGCGATCGGCCAGCGCAATTTCAAGCGCATGATGGCCTATTCCTCGATCGGCCACATGGGCTTCGCGCTGGTGGGCCTTGCCGCCAACAGCGAGGCGGGCGTGCGCGGCGTCGTCATCTACATGCTCATCTACGTGGCCATGACGCTGGGCACCTTCGCCTTCATCCTGGCCATGCGCCGCAACGACGAGAACGTCGAGCAGATCGGCGACCTGGCCGGGCTGGCGAGCACCAACCCCTGGATGGCGACCATCCTGACCATATTGATGTTCTCTCTGGCCGGCATTCCGCCGCTCGCCGGGTTCTGGGCGAAATGGTACGTGTTCCTGGCCGCCATCAATGCCGGGCTCTATCCGCTCGCCATCATCGGCGTGCTGACCTCGGTGGTGGCCGCCTTCTACTACCTGCGCATCATCAAGATCATGTGGTTCGACGAATCTGTCGGCGGCTTCCAGCCGATGGCCAGCGAGTTGCGCCTCGTGCTCGGGCTTTCCGGTGCGTTCGTGCTGTTCTACGTGCTGATCGGCGGGCCGATCGGCACCATGGCGCAGGCGGCCGCCAAGAGCTTCTTCTGAGCAGATGGGCTTTGCACTGGCGCCGACGGCGGCCCTCGACGGCTACAGGCTGGAAGCGCACGACACGGTCGGCTCCACCAACGCGCTGGCGCTCGAGCATGCCCGCGCCGGCGACCCCGGCAAGCTTTGGGTCGTGTCGAAGCGGCAGGAAAGCGGGCGGGGGCGGCGCGGCCGCGCCTGGGCCACGCCTCACGGAAACCTCGCGGCGACGCTGTTGCTCGTTCCCGGCGGCGACCTGAAGCTGGCCGCCACGCTGGGCTTCGTCGCGGGCCTTGCGCTGTCGGACGCGCTGGACGCCGTGGTGCCGAAGGGGCGCATCGCGGTGGCCGTGGACGGAGCGAGCGCCGGCCGCAACCGCTTCGAGCTGAAATGGCCGAACGACGTGCTGGCCTCCGGGGCCAAGCTGGCGGGCATATTGCTGGAATCGGCAATGCTGGAGGACGGGCGCTTCGCGGTCGCCGTCGGCATCGGCGTCAATGTCGTGGCTCACCCCGAAGGGCTGCCCTATCCGGCGACGTCGCTTCGCGCGCTGGGTTCGGACTGCGATGCCGAGACGCTGTTCCTGGCGCTCTCCGATGCCTGGAGCCAGAACGCCAGGCTCTGGAATGAGGGGCGCGGCCTTGCCGCCATCCGCCAGCGCTGGCTCGACCGGGCCGCCGGGCTGGGCGGCGAGGTTGCTGTCAGGATTGACGGCAATGTGGTGCGCGGCACCTTCGAGACCATTGACGAAGACTGCCGTTTCGTGATCCGCCGGTCGGACGGCGTCATGCTGACGGTCGCAGCAGGCGACGTGCATTTCGGCGCGGTCGCCTCGGCGGCGGCGACCTGACCGCGGCAAGCGGCTTGAAAGGACAGAAAATGGCGAAAGATCAGACAGCCGAACTCGTCTTCGTGCCGCTGGGCGGTGTCGGCGAGATCGGCATGAACTTCGCCCTCTACGGCTACGGCCCGGCCAATGCGCGCGAGTGGCTGGTCGTCGATGTCGGCGTGACCTTTCCCGACGCGGCGCATCCGGGCGTCGACCTGATCCTGCCCGACACGCGCTTCATCGAGGAGAATGTCGGCGCCCTCCGCGGCATCGTGATCACGCATGCGCATGAGGACCACTACGGCGCGCTGCACGAGATCTGGCCGAAGCTGAAGGCGCCGGTGTGGATGACGCCCTTCGCCGCCGGCCTGCTCGAAGCCAAGCGGCAGGGCGAGCAGGGCGCGCCGAAGATTCCGGTCACCGTCTATCGGGGCGGCGAAAAGTTCACCGTCGGCCCGTTCGAGATCGAGGCGATTCCGGTGGCGCACTCCATTCCCGAGCCGATGGCGCTGGCCATCACCACGCCGGCGGGCGTCGTCATCCACACGGGCGACTGGAAGATCGATCCGGCGCCGGCCATAGGGCCGAAGACCGACGGAGCACGGCTTTCCGCCTATGGCGATGCGGGCGTGCTGGCGCTGATCTGCGATTCCACCAATGCGCTGAGGGAAGGGGATTCGCCTTCCGAGCAGGCGGTGGGCGCCAGCCTGAAGAACCTGATCGAAGAGGCGAAGGGGCGCGTGGCCATCACCACTTTCTCCTCCAATGTCGGGCGCATCCGTTCCATCGCGGAAGCCGCGCGCGACGCCGGCCGGCAATGCCTGCTGCTCGGCCGCTCGCTGAAGCGCGTGGTCGATGTGGCCTCCGAACTCGGCTACATGGACGGCCTGCCGGAGTTCATCGCGGAAGAGGACTACGGCTTCATCCCGCGCGAGAACCTCGTGGTCATCTGCACCGGCAGCCAGGGCGAGCCGCTGGCCGCGCTCGCCAAGCTGTCGCG
>DAOKZN010000235.1:0-4323 GCA_035325625.1 Mesorhizobium sp.
ACAAGGCCATGCCGCGCTACGACAGCGAGCGCTTCGGCATCGCGCCGCGCGCCTCCCCGCGCCAGTCCGACGTGATGATCGTGGCCGGCACGCTGACCAACAAGATGGCGCCGGCGCTGCGCAAGGTCTACGACCAGATGCCGGAGCCGCGCTACGTCATCTCCATGGGCTCCTGCGCCAACGGCGGCGGCTACTACCACTATTCCTACTCGGTGGTGCGCGGCTGCGACCGCATCGTGCCGGTGGACATCTACGTGCCCGGCTGCCCGCCGAGCGCGGAAGCGCTGCTCTACGGCCTTCTTCTGCTGCAGAAGAAGATCCGCCGCACCGGCACGATCGAACGGTAACATCATGAGCGAAGCCCTCAACGATCTCGCTGCCCATGTGAAGGGCGAGCTGGGCGAGGCGATCCTCGACAGCGTGCTCGTCCATGGCGAGCTGACGATTACCGTCGCGCCCGCCGCCATCGTCGAGGTGGCCACCTTCCTGCGCGACGACGCCCGGTGCCGCTTCGTGTCGATCATCGACGTGTGCGGCGCGGACTATCCCTATCGGGAAAAGCGCTTCGACGTGAACTACCACCTCCTGTCGCCGACCAGGAACCTGCGCATCCGCGTCAAGGTCCATGCCGACGAGGACACGCTGGTGCCTTCGGTGACCGGGGTGTGGCCCGGCGCCGACTGGTACGAGCGCGAGACCTACGACCTTTATGGCGTTCTGTTCTCCGGCCACCCGGACCTGCGCCGCATCCTGACCGACTACGGCTTCGAGGGGCACCCGCTGCGCAAGGACTTCCCGCTGACCGGCTTCGTCGAGGTGCGCTACGACGACGAGGCCAAGCGCGTGGTCTACGAGCCGGTGGAACTCAAGCAGGAATTCCGCAACTTCGACTTCCTGTCGCCGTGGGAGGGCACGGACTACGTGCTGCCGGGCGACGAGAAAGCCAAGGCGAACTGAGGCACAGCATGGCCGAGACGTCCGTCCGCAACTTCAACATCAATTTCGGGCCGCAGCATCCGGCCGCGCACGGCGTGCTGCGCCTGGTGCTGGAGCTCGACGGCGAGGTGGTCGACCGCGTCGATCCGCATATCGGGCTGCTCCACCGCGGCACCGAGAAGCTGATGGAGCACAAGACCTACCTGCAGGCCGTGCCCTATCTCGACCGGCTCGACTATTGCGCGCCGATGAACCAGGAGCATGCCTTCGCGCTCGCCGCCGAGCGGCTGCTGGGCATCGAGGTGCCGAAGCGCGGGCAACTGATCCGGGTGCTCTATTCCGAGATCGGCCGCATCATGAGCCACATCCTCAACGTCACCACGCAGGCCATGGACGTGGGTGCGCTGACCCCGCCGCTGTGGGGCTTCGTCGAGCGCGAGAAGCTGATGGTGTTCTACGAGCGCGCCTCCGGCTCGCGCATGCACGCAGCCTATTTCCGGCCGGGCGGGGTGCATCAGGACCTGCCGGCGAAGCTGATCGAGGACATCGGCAAGTGGATCGACCCGTTCCTGAAGTCGATCGACGATCTCGACGAGCTGCTGACGGAAAACCGCATCTTCAAGCAGCGCAACGCCGACATCGGCGTGGTTTCGCTGGAGGATGCCTGGGCCTGGGGCTTCTCCGGCGTCATGGTGCGCGGCTCGGGCGCGGCCTGGGACCTGCGCAAGTCGCAGCCCTACGAATGCTATCCGGAAATGGAATTCGACGTTCCGATCGGCAAGAACGGCGACTGCTACGACCGCTATCTCATCCGCATGGAGGAGATGCGCCAGTCGGCCCGGATCATGCGCCAATGCGTGGACCGCCTGCTGGGCAAGGACAGCGCCGGCCCGGTGTCGAACATGGACGGCAAGATCGTGCCGCCCAAGCGCGGCGAGATGAAGCGCTCGATGGAGGCGCTGATCCATCACTTCAAGCTCTATACGGAAGGCTACCGCGTTCCCGAGGGCGAGGTCTATGCGGCGGTCGAGGCGCCCAAGGGCGAATTCGGCGTCTATCTCGTTTCCGACGGCACCAACAAGCCTTACCGCGTCAAGCTGCGCGCGCCGGGCTTCGCCCATTTGCAGGCCATGGACTTCCTGTGCCGCGGCCACATGCTGGCCGACGTCACCGCCGTGCTGGGTTCCCTCGACATCGTCTTCGGTGAGGTCGACCGCTAATGAGTGTCCGCCGTCTTGCAGAGCCTCAGGTCCAGCCGGCAAGCTTCGCCTTCGACAAGGCGAACGCCGCCGCCGCCAAGAAATGGATCGCCAAGTACCCCAAGGGCCGCGAGCAGTCGGCCATCATCCCGCTGCTGATGCTGGCGCAGGAACAGGAAGGCTGGGTCACCAAGGCGGCTATCGAGACCGTCTGCGACATGCTGGGCATGCCCTATATCCGCGGGCTGGAGGTCGCCACCTTCTACACCCAGTTCCAGCTCAAGCCCGTCGGCACCCGCGCCCATGTGCAGGTGTGCGGCACCACGCCCTGCATGCTGCGCGGGGCGGGCGAGCTGATAGACGTCTGCCGCTCCAGGATCCATCCCGAGCAGTTCCACACCAACGAGGACGGCACGCTCTCGTGGGAGGAGGTCGAATGCCAGGGCGCCTGCGTGAACGCGCCGATGGTGATGATCTTCAAGGACGCCTATGAGGATCTGACGCCCGAGCGGCTCGCCGAGATCATCGACGCCTTCGAGGCCGGCAAGGGCGACACGATCAAGCCGGGCCCGCAGACCGACCGCTTCTATTCCGCGCCGGCCACCGGCTTCATCGCGCTGGCGGACGAGGCGGCGGTGCTGAAGGCGGCGCCCAAGCGGCAGGCCAAGGAGCCGGCGAGGCCGGCCGAGGTGCCGCCCTCGAATGCGGCGCGCCTCAAGACCGACGCGCTGGAGACCAGCAGCGCGGTGAAGTCGCCATCGCCGGTCAAGACGAGCGCCAGGGCGGAGAAGGCGGCCGCGGCGCCGGCCAAGCCCTCGCTGGAAGACAAGAACCGGCCGGCCGCCATCGCAAGGCCCGCTGCCGTCGACGATCTCAAGCTGATCTCGGGTGTGGGGCCGAAGAACGAGGCCATCCTGCACGAGCTCGGCATCTTCACCTTCGCGCAGATCGCCGCGTGGAAGAAGGCGGAGCGCACCTGGGTGGACGCCTATCTGAACTTCCACGGCCGCATCGAACGCGAGGACTGGGTGAAGCAGGCCAAGGCGCTCGCCAAGGGCGGAGTGGCGGAATACATCCGGGTGTTCGGCAAGAAGCCGGTCTGAGGGACGCCAAAATGCTTCAGGACAAGGACCGCATCTTCACCAACATCTACGGCCGCTTCGACAGGTCGCTGGCGGGCGCCATGCGGCGCGGCTGCTGGGACGACACGGCCGGCATCATCGCCAAGGGCCGCGACTGGATCATCAACGAGATGAAGGCGTCCGGCCTGCGCGGGCGCGGCGGCGCCGGCTTCCCGACCGGGCTGAAATGGTCGTTCATGCCCAAGCAAAGCGACGGGCGCCCCGGCTATCTGGTGGTCAACGCCGACGAATCCGAGCCCGGCACCTGCAAGGACCGCGAGATCCTGCGCCACGATCCGCACACGCTGGTGGAGGGCTGCCTGCTGGCCGGCTTCGCCATGGGCGCGGTGGCGGCCTACATCTATGTGCGCGGCGAGTTCATCCGCGAGCGCGAGGCGCTGCAGCGCGCCATCGACGAAGCCTACGAGGCCGGCCTTGTCGGCAAGGGCAACAAGAACGGCTACGATTTCGACATCTACGTCCACCACGGCGCCGGCGCCTATATCTGCGGCGAGGAGACGGCGCTGCTGGAAAGCCTGGAGGGCAAGAAGGGCCAGCCGCGGCTGAAGCCGCCTTTCCCGGCCAATGTCGGGCTCTATGGCTGCCCCACCACGGTCAACAACGTCGAATCCATCGCTGTCGCGCCCACCATCCTGCGCCGTGGCGCCGCCTGGTTCTCTTCCATCGGGCGGCCGAACAACGTGGGGACCAAGCTTTTCATGCTGGTCGGCCACGTCAACACGCCCTGCGTCGTCGAGGAGGCCATGGGCATCACCTTCCGCGAGCTGGTCGAGAAACACGGCGGCGGCGTGCGGGGCGGCTGGGACAATCTGCTGGCGGTGATCCCGGGCGGCGCGTCCTGCCCCGTGGTGAAGGGCGAGGACATCCTCGACGCGCACATGGATTTCGACGGCATGCGCGAGTTGAAATCCTCCTTCGGCACCGCGGCCGTCATCGTCATGGACAAGTCCACCGATATCGTGAAGGCGATCGCGCGGCTGTCCTACTTCTTCAAGCACGAGAGCTGCGGCCAGTGCACGCCCTGCCGCGAGGGCACGGGCTGGATG
>DAOKZN010000236.1:0-4319 GCA_035325625.1 Mesorhizobium sp.
GACCACCATCGGCGAGGAACTGGCCACCAACCCGTTCCTGCGCTGGGGCGACCCGGCCATCCGTCGCAATCTCGGCATGGAGAACGCCCCGGATGCCGAGGTGTTCGCCGAGATCCGCAAGCGCAAGGATAATTTCTGACCCGGACCGATCCGGCCGCCGCGTCTATCCGGGCGCGGCGTTCGTCAGAAGTCGCCGTCCCGGACATAGGGCCGGCACCATAGGATCGCGTGCAGCAGTACGGCCTTTGACCAGGCCGCATGCATGGCGGCGACTTCCCCGTCGGACGCGCCCTTGCCGGCCAGGAAGGGCTTCATCGTCACCGAGATCGGCACGGAAAGCGCCAGGACGTGACTCATCGGGATGTGCGCCGCCGCATGGGCGCCGTCCGTGCTGTTCTTGGCCGAGCGGTGATGACGGCGGCCGATCTCGTCCTGCCAGGCCAGCCAGGCTTCGTCATATTCGGCACGGCAGGTGTCGAGGATCCACTGGCCGAAGCGCTTGCGCACCGCTTCCAGATAGGCCCCGACAGGCTGGCCGCTGTCCGGATCGCTGAAATAGGCGAGCAGGTGCGGCGTCGCGCCGACGAACCCGTACCAGACGTCCAGGATCGCCTCGATCCGATCCTCGACCACCTCGTGCGCCTTGCGCAACGCGGCGACATCCGCATCGCCGAACAGCATCGAGGCTTTCAGCGCCGCAAGATCGGCCGTCGTCAGCGGCGAGGGCGGCAGGGCGGGGTCGCCGAGCCGGTAACCGGGAATGGTGGGCATCTTCTCCTCCTTGATTGCTACTAGCAACTATACGATAACCGCTTGACAGCGGCCGTCAATATGATTTCGACTAGCAATCATGGAGCCCGCACTCGAAGCCGCTCATCTCATCGACCGTCTCGAACGGCTCGCCCGGGCCGGCGAGACCGGAGGCGACCTCAACCCAGCGCAATGGGAAGCGCTGAGGTATCTTGCCCGGGCCAACCGCTTCTCGCGCACGCCGGCGGCGCTGGCCGACTATCTGGCCTCCACGCGCGGCACGATCTCGCGCACGCTCGCCTCGCTCGAAGCCAAGGGCTACGTGCGGCGTGAGCCGAGCCTTCGCGACGGCCGTTCGGTGGAGTTCGGCCTGACCGGGAAGGCGGCGGACGCCCTGGCGCGCGATCCCCTGATCGCGATGGCACGGGACATCGAGGCCGCCTGCGGCGAGCAGGCCCCCGCCCTGGCGGAAGCGCTGAGGGCAATTCTTCGCATGGCGGTGGCGCGCAATGGCGGCCGCGCCTTCGGCGCGTGCTTCTCCTGCCGGCATTTCAGGGCCGACATGCATCCCGGCCATGCCGCCCCGCATCATTGCGCCTTGCTCGACGAGGCGCTTTCCCCGGCGGACAGCCGGGCGATCTGCGTCGAGCAGGAGCCGAAGGCCGCCTGAAGAAAGGCGGTCGAGAAAAGCTGGTCGGCCGCGCGCCCTGACGCGCCCCCTGGCGCGCCCCTGCCGTGACAATGGCACCGATTGTCGCCGTGACAATGGCACCGATTGTCGCCGTGACAATGGCACCGATTGTTAGAGTTTTCGGGTTAGGCCCTGTCCTGTGAGATCGAGGACAGGCAAGGCCATGGACCAGGCCAGCCCGCTGGCGGGATGGGAGCGCTGGAAGACGTTGATGCGGCGGGGGCGCAACGGAGGCCCCGACCGCAGCATCCAGTTCGCGGCGAGCGCGGCCTTCCTCATCCGCATCGCCAACGCGGCAATCGCTTATCTGTCGCAGGTCCTCATGGCCCGCTGGATGGGGACGTTCGAATACGGCGTCTATGTCTATGTCTGGACGTGGGTGCTGCTGGTCGGCACCGTGGCCGATCTCGGCTTTGCCATAACGGCGCAGCGTTTCATTCCCGGCTATACGCAAGCCGGGGATTTCGACCGGGTCCGCGGCTTCATCCTCGCCAGCCGCTGGGTGCCGGGGCTGTTCGTCACGCTGCTTGCGGCCCTTGCGGCGCTGTCGATCTGGCTGCTCGCCGGCAGGATCGAGGCCTATCTGGTGTTTCCGCTCTACCTGGCCTGCCTCACCCTGCCGCCCTACGGGCTGACGGGAGCGCAGGACGGCGTGGCGCGTGCCTTCGGCTGGATCAAACTGGCGCTGGTGCCGCCGTTCATCGTAAGGCCGCTGCTGCTGCTTGCCATCATGCTCGCCCTGTTCGCGGCCGGCTTCCCGCTCGACGCCTCCACCGCCATGTGGGCGGCCGTCGCCGCCACCTGGCTGACGTCGGTCGGCCAGATCGCGGTGCTGGACCGCCGGGTCGGCGCGCGCGTGAAAAAGGGGCCGCGCCGCTATTCGCACCGGTTGTGGGTGACCTCGGCGCTGCCGATCCTTTTCGCCAACGTCTTCCAGTTCATGCTGAGCTATGTCGGCGTTCTGCTGCTGCAGTCCTTCCGCTCGCCCAACGATGTCGCCGTCTTCTATGCCGCAACCAAGGTGACGGCGATCGTCTCCATGGTCTATTTCGCCGTGTCGGCCTCGGCCGCGCACCGTTTCGCCGCGCTGGAGGCGGCGGGCGACCGGGGGGAACTGGAAAGGTTCTATGCCAGGTCGGTCGGCTGGACGTTCTGGCCCACCGTGCTGGTGGGCGGAGCGATCCTGGCCTGCGGCAAGCCGCTCCTGTGGCTGTTCGGCGAGGAGTTCACCTCCGGCTACGGCCTGATGTGGGTGATGGTGGCCGGCCTCGCCCTGCGCGCGGTGATCGGGCCGGGCGAGCACTTCCTGAACATGATGGGGCAGCAACGGCTCTGTGCCGCGATCTATGCCGCGGCCTTCGCCTTCAACCTTGCGCTGTGCTTCGCGCTCATCCCTTCCTGGGGCGCGATGGGCGCCGCGGCGGCAGCTGCCGCGTCGATCGCGCTGGAATCCGCGCTGATCTATCTCGCCATCCGGCGCAGGTTCGGCTTCAGCGCCCTGTATCGGCCGGCGAAGCCGATACGTAAAACATCGTCCGGAGGTTGAACCCGAATTTAACCCGCGTCGCCCAAGGTGCCGCCACGATGCCACGGGACGCTCCGGAACGATAGCGATGCTTCAGCAAGCCGATGTCCTCCCCTATCGCGGCATGGCGCCCGGCGCCGGCCTTGCGAGACCGGCCGGCCACCCCTACAGCGTCGAGGTGGACAATGTGGCCGACGACCGCTGGGACCGGATCGCCAGCGATTTCGCCGACATCAATCCCGAGCAGACCGCCTGCTACGCTTCCCATCATTGGAAGGGGCGGGACAGCCACTTGCTTCTCAGCCGGAACGGCGAGCCCGTTGCCGGGGCGCGGGTGGCAACGGTTGGCCTGCCCCTGATCGGCAGGGGCCTGGCGTTCCTGCGCTTCGGGCCGTTCTGGCGAAGGCAGGGCACGCCGGAAGACCCGGAGATCTACCGCGCCATGATCGCGGCGCTGGTCCAGGAATATTGCGTGGGGCGCGGCCATTGCCTGACCGTCCTGCCGCGTCCGCATCCGCACCATCATGCGGCCGAAAGCACATGGCTGCGCGACTCCGGATTCGAACGAAGGCGCGAGTTCGAGGACCCGGAGCGCTATCTGGTCAATACCGCGCTCGACACCGAGACGCAGCGGCAGAGCCTGGCGCAGAAATGGCGCTACAATCTGCGGCAGGCGCTGGCCAATTCGATCGACGTGCGCCTGACGGAGGACGCCGCGGAGATCCAGGCTTTCCAGACGCTGTATGCGTCGATGATGGAGCGGAAGCGCTTTTCCAGCACCACGCCCGTTCATCTCACCGGGGAGCTGATCTCGCGCCTGCCCGAAAGGCTCAAGCCCAGGCTCGTGGTCGCCTGTCGGGGAAAGGAGTTGCTGGCGGGGGCAACCGTGGGCCTGTTCGGAGATACGGCCTACTACATGTTCGGCGCGACCTCCGCCGAGGCCCTGCCGCTCAAGGCCGGCTATGCGCTCCATTGGTGGATATTCGAGTGGCTGCGCGGGCAGGGGTTCCAGTGGTACGACCTCGGCGGGGCCGCGCACGAGCCGGGCCTGCGCCAGTTCAAGAAGGGCTTCGTCGGCAAGCAGGGCCGGGTCGTGGTCATGGAAGGCGAATACGACCGATGGGCTTCGCCTCTCGGCCGGCTCTCGGCGGATACCGTCTTCGGCCTTCGGCACCTCAAGCGCCGTATCCGGCACGGGGCCAAATTCGGCAGCCTCGCCGACCGCTCCTAGCCGGCATTCGTTCTGTTGCGGCTGGAATATGCGTTCCGGGACCGAAGCACCGTCCCGGAACGCCCGCCGTTCAGCTTCCGAGAATGGCACCTTTGATGGTGCTGACATTGTGCCGCATCATG
>DAOKZN010000237.1:0-4311 GCA_035325625.1 Mesorhizobium sp.
ACATCCTGCGCCTGTGCGTGAAGGTGGGCGGGGTGCTGACCGGCGAGCACGGCGTCGGCGTGGAAAAGCGCGACCTGATGCCGGAAATGTTCAGCGACATCGATCTCGACCAGCAGATGCGCGTCAAATGCGCCTTCGACCCCAACCATCTGCTCAACCCCGGCAAGGTGTTCCCGCAGCTTCGCCGCTGCGCCGAGCTTGGCCGCATGCACATCCACGCCGGCAAGCTGCCCTTCCCGGACATTCCGAGGTTTTGAGAATGATCGCCCCCTTTCCGCCTTGCGCGGCTGCATGCCCATGACCACCTTCACGCCTTCTACCGCCGAGGAGGTGCTTGCCGCCGTGCAATGGGCGGTGGCGCAGGAGGAGCCGCTGGAGATCGTCGGTCACGGCTCCCGGCGCGGCATCGGCCGCCCCGTGCAGGCCGCGCACGCGCTCGACCTGTCGGGGCTTTCCGGCGTCACGCTCTACGAGCCGGCCGAACTGGTGCTGTCGGCCCGGGCCGGCACGCCGCTGGCCGAGATCGAGGCCCTGCTCGCGGCCAGCAACCAGCAACTCGCCTTCGAGCCGATGGACCACGGCCCGCTGTTCTGCCAGCCGCCCGGGCGCGGTACCATCGGCGGGGTGCTGGCCGCCAACGTCTCCGGCCCGCGCCGGCTGAAGGCGGGCGCGGCGCGCGACCACATCCTGGGCATCCATGCGGTTTCCGGACGCGGCGAGGCGTTCAAGTCCGGCGGGCGCGTGGTCAAGAACGTCACCGGCTACGACCTCTCCAAGGCGATGGCCGGCTCCTGGGGCACGCTGGCCGCCGTCACCGACGTCACCTTCAAGGTGCTGCCGGCGGCCGAGACGGAGACGACGCTGGTCGTGCGCGGCCTGCTGGACGACCTGGCGGTGGCGGCCATGAGCCTGGCGCTCGGCTCCAGCGCCGAAGTGTCGAGCGCGGCACACCTGCCCTATCCGGCGGTGGGCAAGCTCGCCGGCGGCGGCCTCGGCAGCCGGCCGGCGACGCTGCTGCGCGTGGAGGGCTTCGGCCCGTCCGTGGAGGCACGCATGGAAACGCTGAAGCGCCTGCTGAAGGATGCCGCCCCGCTGGAGGAGATCGCCGGTCAGGCCTCGCGCGACCTGTGGCGCGAGGTGCGCGATTGCGTGCCCTTCGCCGGCGGCGACAAGCCGCTGTGGCGGGTCTCCATGGCGCCTTCGCAGGCGCACCAGATGGTCATGGCGCTGCGCATGCAGGCGCCGGTCTCGGCCTTCTACGACTGGCAGGGCGGGCTGGCCTGGCTTTCCATGGAAGGCGGCGAGCCGGAGGCCGGGCTTCTGCGCGGGCTGGTGCAGAAATTCGGCGGCGGCCATGCCACGCTGCTGCGCGCCGCCGCTGCGGAGCGCGCCGCCATTCCTCCCTTCGAGCCGCAGCCGCCGGCGCTGGCCGCGCTCTCGGCGCGGCTGAAGGCCGAATTCGACCCGAGGAACATCCTCAATCCGGGGCGGATGGTGGCCGCCGATGCATCTGGTAATGTCGAGGGCATCGCCAGAGGAGCACCGACATGACCGACATCGACCCCGGCCCCGCCGCCCCGCGCAAGACCGACCGCTGGCTGGAGCCCGGCCCCGCCAACGCGCAGGTGGTCTATTTCCTCTACCTCGCCAGCTTCGTCGTGGCCATAACCGGCCTCGTCGGGCTGGTCATGGCCTACATCAACCGCGGCAAGGCCGGCGGCTTCGTGGAAAGCCACTACACATTCCTGATCCGCACCTTCTGGATCGGCCTGCTCTATGCGCTGATCTCGGCCGTGCTGATGCTTCTGGCCATCGGCTTTGCGCTGTTTGTGGCGGTGGCGGTGTGGATCATCGCGCGCTGCATCGTCGGGCTGCAGGCCCTGCAGCGCAACGAGCCGATCAGGAACCCGGAAAGCTGGTTCCTCGGAACCTGAGCACCTTGCAGGAGCCCCCGTGCAGACGAATTTCTCCCCCGCCCAGCTTGCCGACCCTCATGTGGTGGAATCGGAAAAGATCCTGCGCAAATGCGTGCATTGCGGCTTCTGCACCGCCACCTGCCCCACCTATGTGACGCTGGGCAACGAACTGGATTCGCCGCGCGGGCGCATCTACCTCATCAAGGACATGCTGGAGAACGGCCGCGCCGCCGACCGCGAGACCGTCGGCCATATCGACCGCTGCCTGTCGTGCCTGGCCTGCATGACCACCTGCCCGTCCGGCGTGCACTACATGCATCTGGTCGACCATGCCCGCGCCCATATCGAGCAGACCTATCGCCGGCCCCTGCCGGACCGGCTGATCCGCGCCGTGCTGGCCTTCGTGCTGCCCCATCCGGCCCGCTTCCGCGCGGCGCTGAAGCTGGCGAGGCTCGGCCGCCCCTTCGCCGGCCTGATGGACAAGGTGCCGGCGCTGAAGCCCCTGGCGGCGATGCTGAAGCTGGCGCCGCCGGCCGTGCCGGCCGCTTCCGCTACCTCGGCGCCGGGCGTCCACGGTGCCAAGGGGGCGAAGCGGCGGGGCCGCGTCGCCCTGCTCACCGGCTGCGCGCAGTCGGTCCTGGAGCCCGGCATCAACGAGGCGACGGTGTCGCTACTCACCCGGCTCGGCGTCGAGGTGGTGGTGGCGCGGGGCGAAGGCTGCTGCGGCGCGCTGGTCCACCACATGGGCCGCGAGGAGGAGGCGCTTTCCTTCGCGCGCCGGAACGTCGATGCCTGGACGCGCGAGATCGAGCAGGGCGGGCTGGACGCCGTCGTCATTACCGCCTCGGGCTGCGGCACCACCATCAAGGACTACGGCTACATGCTGCGGCTCGACCCCGCCTATTCGCAAAAGGCGGCGAGAGTGTCGGCGCTGGCGAAGGACATCACCGAATATCTGGCTGCGCTCGACCTGCCGGAACCGGTGCGCAGGCCCGGCACGGTGGTAGCCTATCACTCGGCCTGCTCCATGCAGCACGGCCAGAAGATCGTGCGCCAGCCCAAGGAGCTCCTGTCGCGCGCCGGCTTCGTGGTGAAGGAGCCGCGCGAGGGGCACCTGTGCTGCGGCTCGGCCGGCACCTACAACATCCTGCAGCCGGAAATTTCGGCGCAGTTGCGCGACCGCAAGGTCAGGAACATCGAGGCGACCGGCGCCGAGATCGTCGCCACCGGCAATATAGGCTGCATCACGCAGATCGCCTCCGCTGCGAACCTGCCGGTGGTGCACACGGTCAGGCTGCTCGACTGGGCCTATGGCGGCGCGCGCCCGCAGGGCGTGCCCGAGGCGAGGGCGCCCGCTACTCTGCCGCCAGCCTGACGCCAGCCGCCTCGGCGTTGCGGTAGGTGTCGCGGTAGAGCTGCCGCTGGCGGTTCAGCGCCACCATGGTGTTGCGCATCAGGATCGCCACGGTGATCGGCCCCACGCCGCCGGGCACCGGCGTGATCCAGGAAGCCACCTCCCGCACGCTTTCGGTGTCCACGTCGCCGACGATGCGGCTCGACCCGTCGGGCGCCGTCTCGGCATTGATGCCGATGTCGATCACCGCCGCGCCCGGCTTGACCATGTCGGCCTCGATGAGGCGCGGCTTGCCCACCGCCACGAACAGCGCGTCGGCGCGCCTTGCATGGGCGGCGACGGAGCGGGTCATGTGGTGGCAGACCGTCACCGTCGCCCCCTCGCTCATCAGCAGGAAGGCGATCGGCTTGCCGACGATCTCGGAATGGCCGACCACCACCACCTCCAGCCCCTTGAGGTCGAGCCCGGTCTCCTTCAGCAGCTCCACCGAGGCGGCGGCCGTGCAGGGCGCCAGGTCGAGCTGGTTGTAGACGATGTTGCCGATCGAGGCCGGGTGCATGCCCTCCACGTCCTTGAGCGGGTGCACCGCCGCCTGCAGCGCCTTGATCGGGATGTGGGCGGGCACCGGCCGCTGGATGATGATGCCCGTTATGCGCGGGTCGGCGTTCATGACATGGATGGCGGCTTCCAGCTCGGCCGCGGAAAGGTCGGCGGCGAAGCGCTTTTCCTCGAAGTCGATGCCGGCGAGCTCGGCCTTGGCGCGCTGGTTGCGCACATAGACGTCGACCGCCGCCACGTCGCCGACCGTTATGGAAACCAGCTTCGGGGCGAAGCCTTCGGCGCGCGCCTCGTCAGCCGCCTCGCGCACCGAGGCCAGGATGCGCCGCGCGACCGGCCCTCCCTTCAGGTAGCGTGTATCCTCGGGCATCGGCATTGGCGGGCCTCTCGCTGGCTGGAACTGGTCCGTGCCCTATAGCAGCCCGGGCGGCGAAGGGCAGCGAAAAAGCGAACCGCATTGGCCTGGCCGCGACCGCCGGCGGC
>DAOKZN010000238.1:0-4280 GCA_035325625.1 Mesorhizobium sp.
CGCCGACCGCCATCGGCAGGGCCGTGCGCCAGCCCTGGCCGAGCGCGTAGGAGACGACGAGCAGTATGGTCGGGCCGGGAATGACCAGCAGGATCGCGGAGGCGGCGGCGAAGGCGGCCCAGGTCTCAAACGGCATCTGTCTGTCCTCGAAGAGCGGATGCAGGATAAATCCGCGTCCCGCGACGAATGTAAAGAGGCGTGCCGGCGCCGCTTTCAGACTTTGTCAACCATGATCGTGGAAAATACGACGCAACCTGGAGTTATCTTTCAGCAGTGTCGGGGTGCGAGTGCATGCGTGAGTTGCCGCAGGATCGGGCGCCTTCCGGCGCTGCCCAGCCTTACGAAAATCCGATGTCGCGCCGCGGCATGCTTTCCGGGCTGGGGGCGATGGCGCTGCTCGGCGCGAGCGGCTGCTCGCGCAGCATCGACATGTCGGGGCTCGCCCTGGACACGACCACCACCGGCTCCATCCGCCCCATGCGGCCTGCCATCAGCGTGGACAGGAACATCACCACGCCGGACGTGATGTATGCCGGCTTGACCGACGGCGGCTTCGCCGTGCCGGCCGTGCCGTACCAGAAGGTGAAGCCGGAGTTCCGCCGCCAGATCGTGGTGGACCCGACCGGCGAGGCGCCGGGCACCATCGTGGTGCACCTGAGCGAGCGCAAGCTCTATCTGGTCCAGCTCGGCGGCGAGGCCATCCGCTACGGCGTCGGCATCGGCAAGGACGGCTTCCGCTGGTCGGGCCGCGCCAACGTGCAATATGGCCGCGAATGGCCGGCCTGGACGCCGCCGCCCGAAATGATCCAGCGCAAGCCCGAACTGGTGAAGTGGAGGGGCGGCCAGCCCGGCGGCCTCGACAATCCGCTCGGCGCCCGCGCGCTCTATCTCTACCAGAACGGGCAGGACACCGGCTACCGTATCCACGGCTCGCCGGAATGGTGGTCGATCGGCCAGGCCATGTCGTCGGGCTGCGTGCGCCTCATCAACCAGGACATCATCGACCTTTATGCCCGCGTTTCCAAAAGGAATCCGGTCGTGGTCGCCTGATGCGACATCAAATCGATTGAATCTCCCATTGCGCGGCGCCAAAAGACAGGCGAATGTGATCGTGCAATCGCCTTTGGGAGAGTATCCATGTCCGGCACCTTCGTGATCGCGCAGGGCGGCGGGCCCACCGCCGTCATCAACCAGACGATGGCGGGTGCCGTGCTCGAGATCCGCAAGCGGCACCCCGGCGCGCGGGTGCTGGGCGCCCGCTACGGCGTGCGCGGCATACGCGACGGCGACTATGTCGACCTCAGCGACATCGCCGAGGAGCGCCTGCGCCTGATCGGCCGCACGCCGGGCGCGGCGCTGGGCTCGACGCGCGACAAGCCCGACGCCGCCTATTGCGACGTGGTGCTGAAGGGCCTGCAGCAGGCCGGCGCGGATGCCTTCATCTATATCGGCGGCAACGACACCGCCGGCACGCAGGAGGTCCTGGCGCAGGCCGCGGGCGGCAGGATGGCTTTCGTGCATGCGCCGAAGACCATCGACAACGACCTCGTCGAGAACGACCACACGCCCGGCTTCATCTCGGCGGCCGAGTTCGTGGCCGGCGCCTTCCTGTCGGTGGACCTCGATTTCAGGGCGCTGCCCGGCATCTATGTCGGCATCGTCATGGGCCGGCATGCCGGCTTCCTCACCGCCGCGTCGGCCGCCTGGCGGCTCGACGCCGACAGCGGGCCGCATCTGGTCTACGTGCCCGAGCGCGCCTTTTCGGTGGAGCGCTTCATCGACGACGTGAAGGCGTGCCTTGCCCGCCACCGGCGCTGCGTGGTGGCCGTCTCGGAGGGCGTGTCCACCGCGGACGGCCGGGCGCTGGTGGAAAGCCTGGTGCCGCCGGAACGGCTGGAGCGCGATCAGCACGGCAACGTCAAGCTTTCCGGCAGCGAGCTCACCGCCGCGCTGGAGCACGCGCTGGCCGAGGGCCTGCCGGGCAAGCGGGCGCGGGTGGACGCGCTGGGCTACCTGCCGCGCGGCTATGTCGGCGCCATCAGCGACGTGGACGCCGCCGAGGCGTTCGCGGCCGGCGCCTTCGCCGTCGAGATGGCGGACCAGGGCGGCGGCTCGGTGGCCCTGCGCTACGACGGCGAGAGGACCGTGCCGGCCAGGGTGCCGCTGGCCGCCGTGGCCGGCAAGACGCGCCACATGCCGGACGATTTCCTGCAGGCCGACGTGAACCATCTGGCCGAGCCCGGCCTTGCCTATCTGCACCGGCTGGTGCCGCCGAAATACGGGATCGGCAAGCCCTTCGTGTGAAGTGCGTGCTGCTTTTGCAGGCGCACAACGTGCAGCGGAGTTGGGCTTGATTATGGTACTATATTTTGATACTATTATGGCATGAAGAAGCGCCACCGCGCCACGTTGGAGCTGATTTTTGCCCGTCCTGCAAGCGGCTCGATCCGGTGGGCGGACATCGAGGCGCTTTTCGTAGCGCTTGGGGCGGAGGTCAGCGAGCGGGAAGGCTCGCGAATAGGCGTCTTCCTGTTTGACGAAGTGCGTGTCTTTCATCGCCCGCATCCCTCGCCAGATACAGACAAAGGCGCCATTGCCAGCATTCGGAAGTGGCTGGACGAGCACGGAGTAAAGCCATGAACAACGTTATGGAAATCTCGGGAGAAAAGGCTGTCGTGACCTTTGATCCGGAAATGCAGATGCTGCGTGGCGAGTTTGTCGGGCTGAATGGCGGCGCCGACTTTTACGCCGAAAGCGTCCATGAATTGATCGAGGAAGGCCGCAAGTCGTTGGCCGTCTTTCTGGAGATGTGCAGGGAAAAGGGTATCGAGCCCAACCGGAGGTTTTCCGGGAAATTCAATGTCCGCCTCGACCCCCACGACCATGAGGCGGCGGTGGTGGCAGCGGCCGCCGCCGGTAAAAGTCTGAACGAATGGATCGTCGGAGCGATCCGGCAGGCAGCGGCATAGAGCATCGGACCGAAAAGTGTATTCGGTCCTCAATCAAAGTGTTGGAGCGTCCTTTGTGCATTCGAAAGGATGCGCGACACTTTACGAATTACCAAGCTCGCCGGAGCGAGATGCGTTGCACGCGACCCATCTCGCTCCAGACCATTGTTTCTGGAACATGATCCTGTCCGAAAAGTCTGCAGCTTTTCTGGACCATGCTTCGACATCGGACTGAAAACCGAACCCCGTTTTCAATCCGACGTCTTGTCGGGTCATGCCCGGCTCAGGCGGCCAGCCAGCACATGGCCAGCGCGTAGCCGCCGCACATCTCCTGCGCGGGGTTGCTGACCCAGCCTTCCACGCCCTTGCCGGTGGCGTCGATATACTGGTTGAAGAAGGGCACGATCAGCCCGCCCTCGTCGCGCATCATGACGGCCATGTCGCGATAGATCTTCTTGCGCTTGTCCTGATCCAGCTCGGCGCGCGCGGCGATGACCATGTTGTCGAATTCCGGCCGCTTCCAGCGCGTGTCGTTCCAGTCGGCGCTGGAGATGTAGGCGGTGGAATACATCTGGTCCTGCGTCGGCCGTCCGCCCCAGTAGGACAGCGAGAAGGGCTGCTTGTTCCACACCTCCGACCAGTAGCCGTCGCCGGGCTCGCGCTTGATCTCGATCTTGATGCCGGCCTTGGCGCAGGACTGCTGGTAGAGCTGCGCGGCATCCACCGCGCCGGGGAAGGCGACGTCGGAGGTGCGCAGCAGGATGGAGCCGGAATGGCCCGACTTCTTGTAGTATTCGGCGGCCTTCTCGGGGTCGAACTTGCGCTGCTCGATGTCGTTGGAGAACAGCGGATAGGCCTCGTTGATCGGGAAGTCGTTGCCGACCGAGCCATAGCCGCGCAGAATCTTCTCCAGCATCTCCTCGCGGTCCATGGCCAGCTTCAGCGCCATCCTCAGGTCGTTGTTGTCGAAGGGGGCGGTGTCGCAGAACATGTTGAACGGATAGAAGCCGCGCCCCGCCACGGCCTGGATGGTGACGCCCGGCACGCGCTTGATGAGGTCCACGATCTTCGGCTCGACGCGGTTGATCATGTGGACCTGGCCGCCCTGCAGGGCGGAGGTGCGGGCCGTCGGGTCGTTGATGACGACGATCTCCACCTGGGCCGCATGGCCGAGCTTGTCGCCCTGCCAGTAGTTGGCGAACTTCTCGCCGCCATAGCGCACGCCGGGCTCGTTGACCGTCACCTTGTACGGGCCGGCGCCGATGCCGGCATTGGGGTTGTCCTTGCCGCCGTTGGGCTGGATGACGAGGTGGTAGTCCGCCATCAGGTAGG
>DAOKZN010000239.1:0-4272 GCA_035325625.1 Mesorhizobium sp.
CATGCCGAGCGGCGAAAACAGCGCCTGGCGCGGCCATGCCAGCGCCTTGTCCCGGTCGCCGACGGCGTCCTGCCACAGGCGCGACAGCATCGCGGCCGTGCCGCTGGAATAGCTCCACACCTTGCCGGCCTCGCCCGCCAGCGGCTTGGCCGCCGCGAAGCCCGCCATGTCCGGCTCCAGAAAGAGCATGCGGGTGACGTCGGTGACGTCGCCATAGTCCTCGTTGAAGGCGAGCCCGCTCGACATCGCCATCAGGTCGGCGAGGCTTATGGCGGCGCGCCCGTCCGCCTGCCAGGCCGGGAACAGGCCGGTGCGGTCGAGGGCCATGCGTCTGTCCTTCACCAGCGTGCCGACGATCGCCGCGTTGACCGTCTTGGTCATCGACCAGCCGAGCAGCGGCGTCGCCTCGGAAAAGCCTGCGCCGTAGCGCTCGCCGACGATGCGGCCGTTGCTCACCACTACGACGGCGCGCATGCCCGGTCCGGTGAATGCGGCATCGTCCAGCACCTGCGCCAGTTCCGGATCCTGCGAGGGCTCCACCCGCACGCCCTGCGGCCACAACCCGTCCGGGTCCGGGGCCGGTTCTGGCGCCAACGCCTGCGCGGGAGCCGAAATCGCCTTGGCGGCCGCGACGTTCCCGTCAGGCACGGAGGCGCAGCCCAGCCCTTCGCGCGCCGCCGCCACGCTGCGGCCGAACACCCCGAGCAGGCCCGCTGTCACCGTGCCGGCCTGCCGGTCCACGCTCACCCGCATCAGCCTGAGCAGCGGATGGCCGGGCGCCTGCACGTCCACGGCCAGAACCTCCTGTGGATCGCGCCCGGCTAGGAATACGTTGGAGCACACGATCTTGGCCGAATAGGCGGAACCGACCCGGATCAGGTCCGGCGGCGCCACATAAAGCCATGCCGCCAGCGCGGCCACGGCCAGCACCACGAGCCCCGCCAGCCATTTCAGTGCCCTCCCGACAACACGCATGCCTTGCCTCCGCGCCGTTTCCGCCATGGTTTTGCCGCCATTCCTGCGGCAAAGTCGATGCCGCACCGGGCGTCGTCAACCGAAAATCAACCCTGTTGGGCGATGACGCTGGGGGACGGGCGCTCGCGTGGGGAGGCGCCCCGGCGGGGACACCCACCATTCCACACCACCCACCAGCGGCCGGCTGGCTCCGGCCTTGGAGAGGCGATGCGCCGTCTTGCGGCTTTCATCCTGCTGTTCGCGCTCGGCGCCTGCTCGACCGTGGACGACCTGGCGCCGGTCGGCGCCGGTTCTCCGAAGGTCGTGGCCGCGCGCGCGCCGCGCTTCGAGGACAGCAAGCCGCACGAGTGGGAAAGCGGCGCGCCCTGGACCTACGCCGTCCACGGCACGGACGTGTCCAAGTATCAGACCTCGGTGGACTGGCATCGGGCCAGGGCCAGCGGCATCTCCTTCGCCTTCGTCAAGGCCACGGAAGGCGGTGACCGCATCGACGACATGTTCGACGAGCACTGGCGCGGCACCAGGGCCGCCGGCATCCCGCGCGCGGCCTACCATTTCTTCTATTTCTGCCGCCCGGCGGCGGAGCAGGCGCGATGGTTCATCCGCAACGTGCCGAAGGACTCCTCCGCCATGCCGCCCGTGCTCGACATGGAATGGAACCCGCATTCGCCGACCTGCAAGCTGAGACCCCCGCCCGAGACGGTGCGCGCGGAGATGACCGTGTTCCTGAACATGGTCGAGAAGCATTACGGCAAGAAGCCGGTCATCTACACCTCGGTCGATTTCTTCGACGACAACGACCTGTCCACCTATCGCGGCTATCCCTACTGGCTGCGCTCGGTGGCCGGCCACCCGCGCGAGAAATACGGCAGCCACCCCTTCACCTTCTGGCAATACACCGGCACGGGCGTCGTGCCCGGCATGCGCGGCAACGCCGACATCAATGTCTTCAACGGTTCGGAAGCGGCCTGGAACAAGTGGCTGCGGCAGAACACCCGTTGACAGGGCGCCTGCCGCCTGCTTTTCGACTTGCCCGTGGGCCGGCCCAGGCGGTGGCTGGACCTCGAGCGGAAAGATTTTGACATGCGACTGCGCCTGCCCTTTCTCGTAGCGCTGCTCGGCGCAGCTTTTGCGTTCCCCGCTTCCGCGCAGGAATGCGGCGGTGATTTCGACGCCTGGAAGAAGGCCCTGGCCGCCGAAGCGGCCGCGGCCGGCGTCGGCGCGGTCGGTCTCGACGCGCTCGAGGACGCGGCCATCGACACCAAGGTGCTGGCGCGCGACCGCGCCCAGGGCGTCTTTTCCCAGACCTTCATCGAGTTCTCCGGCCGCATGATCTCGGCCTACCGGCTCAAGCACGGCGCCGCCAACCTGAAGAAATATGCCGACGTCTTTTCCCGCGCCGAATCCGAGTTCGGCGTGCAGGGCCCGGTGGTCGCCGCCTTCTGGGCGCTGGAGACCGATTTCGGCGCCGTTCAGGGCGACTTCCACACGCTGAACGCCCTGGTGACTTTGGCCCATGACTGCCGCCGGCCGCAGGTGTTCCGCCCGCAGATCGTGCCGCTGCTCACCCTCATCGACCGCGGCGACCTGCCCGCCGACGTCAAGGGCGCCTGGGCCGGGGAGATCGGCCAGACGCAGATGCTGCCGATCGACTATCTGGTCGACAGCGTCGACGGCGACGGCGACGGCAAGGTCGACCTGCGCAACAGCGTGCCCGACGTCATCCTGACCACCGCCAAGAAGCTGCAGATGAAGGGCTGGAAGCCCGGCGAGCCCTGGGTGGAGGAAGTGCGCGTGCCCGCCGACATGCCCTGGGACCAGACCGGCCGCACCAGCAAGCTGCCCGTGTCCAAATGGGCGGAGTGGGGCGTGACCCGCGCCGACGGCTCGCCCCTGCAGGACAACGGGCTTCCGGCCGGGCTTATGCTGCCCATGGGCCGCAACGGGCCGGCCTTCCTCGGCTACCGGAATTTCGATGTCTACATCGAATGGAACCAGTCGTTCACCTACGCGCTGACGGCGGCCGTGCTGGCCACGCAACTGGCCGGCGCGCCGCCCTATGACCCGCGCAACCCCGAGCCCGGCCTCGGCCTGGAGCAGATGAAGGAGCTTCAGACCAGGCTGGTGGCGCGCGGCTACGACGTCGGCAAGGTGGACGGCATCCTCGGCACCAACACGCGCGAGGCGGTGCGGCAGGAGCAGATGCGGCTCGGCATGGCGGTGGACGGCTGGCCGACCGCAGAGCTGCTGGCGAAGCTGTAGGCGCGCGCGCCCGCAGTCCGATCGGCGCTTTTCGGGTGGCCTCGCGGCATCGGGGCTGCAATGATCCGCCCGATCGCCATCCGGGCCCGTGCCGGCCTGCAAGGACAGGAATTCGATGACGGCAACGCCCGCACCGGCCGCCACGCGCGGCCCGATGACGCTGAGGGACTGGGCGCAGCTCCTGCTGCTCGGCGGCCTGTGGGGCGGCTCCTTCTTCTTCGCCCGCATCGCCGTGGCCGAGTTGCACCCGCTGGCGCTGGTGCTGCTGCGGGTCTCGATCGCGGCCGCGGCGCTGCAGGCCTGGCTGGCGCTGCGCGGCCCCTCCTTCCGGCTCGCCCTGCCGCATGCGCCCATGTTCTTCCTGCTGGCGCTGGCCAACAACGTGATCCCCTTCTCGCTGATCTTCGCCGGCCAGACCCAGCTTGGCGCCGGGCTGGCGGCGGTGCTGAACGCGACCACGCCGTTCTGGACGCTCATCATCGCCAACGTCTTCACCAGCGACGAGAAGCTGACCTGGAACAAGCTGGCCGGCATCGCGCTGGGCATCGCCGGCACGGCGGTCATGATCGGCCCCGGCCTCGCCGCCGGCGTCGGCGGGCCGGTCTGGCCCAAATTCGCGCTGATCGGCGCCGCGCTCTCCTATGCGCTCGCCCTGATGGTGGCGCGGCGCTTCAGGGGCGTGCCGCCGCCGGTCGTGGCCGCCGGCCAGCTCACCGCCTCAACCGCCATCATGGTCCCCATCGTGCTGCTGGCGCTCGGCCCCGCCGCGCCGTTCGCCGCCAGCGCGCCCGTCTGGGCGGCGGTGCTGGCACTGGCACTGGCCTCCACCGCGTTCGCCTACATCCTGTTCTTCAACCTCGTGGCCTCGGCCGGCGCCACCAACGCCTCGCTGGTCACGCTGGTGGTGCCGGCCAGCGCCATCCTGCTCGGCGTCGCCTTTCTCGGCGAGCGGCTGGAAGGTTTCGAGCTGGCGGGCATGGCGCTGATCGCGCTCGGGCTGCTGACCATAGACGGGCGGATCGTGGGCAGGCGATA
>DAOKZN010000240.1:0-4264 GCA_035325625.1 Mesorhizobium sp.
ATAGCGCCTGAAGGCGGCCGGTCCAGTGCCGGCGAAGAAGTCACCCGCGCTTCCGCTTGCGGCGACGCGGCCTTCCTCCAGGAAGACGACGCGATGGGCGATGCGGCGGGCGTCCTGCGGCTGATGCGTCACGAACAGCACCGTCATGCGCCGTTCCGCCTGGACCCCGTCCAGGAGGTCCAGCATGTCGTCGCGCAGGGCCGGCCCCAGCGAGGCGAATGGCTCGTCGAGCAGCAGGACGGGACGGTCGCGCACCAGCGCGCGCGCCAGCGCCACGCGCTGGCGTTCGCCGCCGGAAAGCTCGCGCGGCAGGCGCAGCTCCTTGCCGGCAAGGCCGGTGCGGGCCAGCGCCTCGGCTACGGCGCTGCGATCGTCATGGGTCAGCTTGAGCGAGGGCGAGCGGCCGAGGCCGACATTGTCGGCCACCGTCAGATGGGCGAACAGGTTGTTCTCCTGGAACACCATGGACACCGGCCGCGCCGAAGGGGGTGCGGTGGTGACATCGGCTTCGCCGATCAGCACCCGGCCGGCGCGCGGCACCTCGAAGCCGGCGACGAGGTTGAGCAGGGTGGATTTTCCAGAGCCGCTCGGCCCCATCACCGCGGTGATCTCGCCCGCGGCAAAGTCGGCATCGAAGAAGAACTCCGCCTCGCCATAGCCGAAGGCCACCTTGTCCAGCCGCACCGGCGCGCCGCCGGGGGTGCTGTCGGGGACGCTGCCGGCAAGTCCCCCGGGTTGAAGGTGCTCGTTCATGGCGTGCTTTCCCTTTCCATCCGCTCGGCGGCGAGCATGAGCGCAAGGCAGACGGCGCCGAGCAGCAGGGCCAGCCCCGCCGCGTCGGCGGTGCGGTAGCTGCCCATGCGCGCCAGCAGAAGATAGGGCAGCGTCTGCACCTGGTCGCTGCCGAACAGCGCGATGACGCCGAGATCGCCTAGCGACAGCGCCATGGCAAAGGCGAAGGCTGTGCCGAGAGGGCGCCGAAGCGCCGGCCAGTCGATCAGCCGCAGCCGGGCCCAGCCGGAGATGCCGAGCTGCGCGCACAGCTTCTCGTGCCGTTCGCTGGCGGCGTCGTAGGCGGGGCGCAAGGCGCGGATCGCAAAGGGCGTGGCCATGACGGCGGTGACCGCCACGACCATCACGGGCGCGGCGGCGAACACGTCGCCGGCATGGCGCAGCAGCAGGAACCAGCCCGCGCCCACCACCACGGGCGGCACCACCAGCACGAAGCCGGCGCCGGTGTCGGCCAGCGTTTCCAGAAGGCCGCTCCCAGCGCCGCGGCGGCGCAGTGCCAGCGCGCGGCGCGCCATGGCCAGCGACAGCGACAGGGCGGCCGCCAGCAGGGCGGAGGAAAAGGCCAGCACGGCGCTGGTCAGCGCCGCCTGCCGCACCGCGGCTTCGCCGGCCAGCCGGGCGAGGTCCGCTTCCAGGCCGGCGGCGACGGTGGCGGCCATCGGCCCGGCCACGAAAACGAGCGCGGCGAGAATCAGTACGGCGTTCAGCGCGGCCTCGCGCCTGCCCGGAACGAGAAAGCGGCGGGGCGCCGCCACCGGCAGGCCGGCTTCGGCGGCGGTGTCGGCGCCGAGCCTTGTCAGCGCGGCCACCGCGGCGGCGGTGAGGCCGATCTGCAGGAAGGTCAGCGTCACCGCCCGCGCCGGGTCGAAGTCGAAGCGCAGCGCCTGATAGATGGCCACCTCCAGCGTGGAGGCGGCCGGGCCGCCGCCCAGCGTCAGCACGATGGTGAAGGAGGTGATGCACAGCATGAAGACGAGCCCGGCGACGCCCGGCAGCGCCTGCCGCAGCGCCGGCCATTCGATCAGCCGGAGGGCGGCGCGCGCGCCCATGCCGAGCTGGCTCGCCAGCCGCCACTGGTCTGCCGGCACGGTCTGCAAGGCTTCCAGGAAAAGGCGGGTGGCCAGCGGCATGTTGAAGAACACATGCGCCACCAATATGCCCGACAGGCCGTAGATTCCCGGCCACGCCTCGCCGGACAAATGGCCGAGCGGGGCGGCGAGATAGCCGGCGCGGCCATACAGCGCCAGCACGCCGAGCGCCGCGACGATGGCCGGCAGCGCCAGCGGCACCGCGAAGAGCTGAAGCACCAGCGTGCGGCCGAAAAAGCGGGGATGGCGCGACAGCGCGCGCGCTACCAGCAGCGCCGGGCCGACCGACAGCAGCGTGGACAGGGCCGCCTGCCACAGGGTGAAGCGCGCCACCCTGAACAGATAGCCGTCGAAGGCGGCGGCCGCGCCGGCAAGGTCGCCGGCGCCCTCGGCGATCAGGCCGGCGAAAGCGCCGCCGATCAGGACGCCGATGAAGGCGAGCGCGGCGATGCCGGCGGCGATGCGCGGTTCCACCCTCCCCGCGAAGGGGAGGGCAAGGCGCCTCACTTGCTCATCACGGAAAGCCATTCGTCCACCCAGGCCTTGCGGTTCTTCGCCACTTCCTCGGGGCTGAAGACCAGCGTCCTGGCCGGCTTGACCAGCCTGTCGAAGGCCGGGTCGAGCGGCTTGTCGGTCTTGCCGGCGGGGAACATCCAGTTGGTTTCGGGTATGGCGTCCTGGAAGCCCGGCCCGGTCATGAAGGCCAGGAACTTCTGCGACAGCGGGTTCTTCGCTCCCGTGGTGGTGACGCCCGCCACCTCGACCTGGAGATAGTGGCCTTCCTCGAAGGCGGCGGCCTGGTAGCGGTCGGTCTTGTCCGCCACCATGTGGTAGGCGGGCGAGGTGGTGTAGGACAGCACCATCGGCGCCTCGCCCTTGGTGAACAGGCCGTAGGCCTCGCTCCAGCCCGGCGTCACCGTCAGCACCCGGTCCTTCAGCTTCGCCCAGGCGTCGGCCGCCTTGTCGCCATAGACCGACTTGACCCACAAAAGCAGGCCGAGGCCCGGCGTGGAGGTGCGCGGGTCCTGGATGGCGATCTTCTCGCCGGGGTCGCCTTCCACTAGCTCCTTGAGGCTCTTCGGCGGCTGCTTCAGCTTTTCGGTGTCGTAGACGACGGCGAAATAGCCGTAGTCATAGGGGACGAAAGTGTCGTCGTTCCAGCCGCCGGGCACGCTGACCGCGGCCGGGTCGATGCCCGAAGGCGTGAACAGGCCGGTGGCCTTGGCCTCCGCCGTCAGGTTGGTGTCGAGGCCCAGCACGAGATCGGCCTTGGTGGCGGCGCCCTCCAGCCTGACGCGGTTGAGCAGCGCCACGCCGTCGGCCACCGAAACGAAATCGACCTCGCAGCCGCATTCTGCCTCGAAGCTTTTCTTCACCGCTGGGCCCGGCCCCCACTCGGAGGTGAAGCTCTCATAGGTGTAGATGGTGAGCCGGTCCTTGGCGGCAGCGGGGGCGGCGGCGGGAACGGCGGCCGCGGCGAGCGTCAGGACGGGAAGCAGGAACGACAGAATCTTGCGCACGGGCGCCTCCTTGCAAATGTTGCGGGAATCGAGGCGCCGGGTTTTCCGAGGCATCTAATCCCTCCGCCGGTACAAACCGGATCAGGTTCAGCGGGTTGGCGGCTTCGCCTCTCAGCCGGTGCGCAATCAGCGCCCGGCACCCCGTTAGAGCGCCCGAAGACATAGTCCGGCCCGGCCCGGCGCGCAAGGGCAAGTTTCCGCCACGGAGGCGGCCGGCCGGCGTGGCGAAGGAAGCGGCGGCCTTCCGTTTGCCCCACCGGGCTGGTAAGGGCCACGCCATGAGCCGTTTCACCCTCCTGCTCGGCGGCGACCTCGTGCGCACGCCGCTTCTCGACCGCCAGGTCGCGGGCAGCCGCGTCATCGCGGCCGATTCCGGCATCCGCCACGCCACGTCGCTGGGCGTGACGCCGGAGCTGTGGGTGGGCGATTTCGATTCCGCGCCGGCCGACCTGCCGGCGGCGCTCGCCGCCGTGCCGCAGCGCAAATTCCCCGCCGACAAGGACATGACCGACGGCGAGCTGGCGGTGGCCGCCGCGCTGGAGCGAGGGGCGACTTCATTGGTGCTGGCCGGCGCCTTCGGCGGCGCCCGCGCCGACCACGGCTTCCTGCACATGGCCCTGGCCCTCAAGCTCGCCGAGGCGGGAACCGCGACGCTGCTGACCAGCGGCGCGCAGGAGGGCGTGCCGCTGCTGCCCGGCCGCGCCGGCTTCGACTATGCGGCGGGCACGCTGTTTTCCGTTCTGGCCTTCTCGGGGCTTTCCGGCCTTAGCGTGCAAGGGGCCAAATGGCCGCTTTCCGAGGTCGAGGTGCCGTTCGGCTCCTCGCTCACGCTTTCCAACGAGGTGCGCGGCCGGCTGGAGATCG
>DAOKZN010000241.1:0-4262 GCA_035325625.1 Mesorhizobium sp.
GACGAGGAGCATGCCGGCGTCGTCGTGCAGAAGATGAGCGAGCGCAAGGCCGAGATGATCGAGCTGCGCCCCTCCGGCGGCGACCGCCAGCGGCTGGTGTTCCATGCGCCGACGCGCGGCCTGATCGGCTACCAGTCGGAGCTGCTGACCGATACGCGCGGCACGGCGGTGATGAACCGGCTGTTCCACGCCTATGAGCCCTTCAAGGGCGAATTGCCGGGCCGCACCAACGGCGTGCTGATCTCCAACGAGCAGGGCGAGGCCGTGGCCTATGCGCTGTGGAACCTGGAGGACCGCGGCCCGATGGTGATCGATCCCGGCGTCAAGGTCTACCAGGGCATGATCGTGGGCATCCATTCCCGCGACAACGACCTGGAGGTGAACGTGCTGAAAGGCAAGAAGCTGACCAACATCCGCGCCGCCGGCAAGGACGAGGCCGTGAAGCTGACCCCGCCGATCCGCATGACGCTGGAGCGCGCGCTGGCCTGGATACAGGACGACGAACTGGTCGAGGTGACGCCGAAGACCATCCGCCTGCGCAAGCTTCACCTCGATCCCAACGAGCGCAAGCGCTTCGAGAAGCAGAAGATGGCCGGCGCTGCCTGAGCCAACGCTTCCGGCGCGGCGGCATCTTTGCCGCGCCGCTTTCGCAGGCTAGGTTCGGGTTCCTTGCATGCGACGAAAGCCTGTCCGATGCACCTGACCTCGCTCCTGATCTTCGCCGCCGCCCTGCTGGTGGCCGCCGGCTCTCCCGGTCCGTCCATCGCCGCGCTCGTGGCGCGCGTGATCTCCAAGGGCTTTCGCGACGTCTTCCCGTTCCTCGCCGCCATGTGGATCGGCGAGGCGATCTGGCTCTCCTGCGCGGTCTTCGGCCTTGCCGTCGTGGCGCAGAGCTTCCATTTCGCCTTCGTCGCGCTGAAATGGGTTGGCGTTGCCTATCTGGCCTGGCTGGCGTGGAAGATGTGGACCGCGCCGGTGGAGACCGGAACCGGCAGCGTGCCGAGCGGCGATTCCCCCTTCAGGCTGTTTTTCGCCGGCATGGCGGTCACGCTCGGCAATCCCAAGATCATGATGTTCTATCTGGCGCTGCTGCCCACCATCATAGACCTGAGCTCGGTATCGGTCGTGGGCTGGCTGGAGCTGACGCTGACCATGGCGGTGGTGCTGGTCGCCATCGACCTGACCTGGGTGCTGGCGGCGACGCAGGCGCGCCGCCTGCTGAAAAGCCCGCGCGCCATGCGTGTGGCCAACCGCATCAGCGCCGGCACCATGGCCGGCGCTGCCGCGGCGATCGCGGCGCGATCCTGATCCTGCCCCGCAGGGCCGGACGCGGCCGCGCCTATGCGTCGGCCTTGACGTTCTGGCGCTGGGTTCCGAGGCCGTCGATGCCGAGCTCGATCACGTCGCCGGCCTTGAGGTAGCGCGGCGGCTTCATCCCCATGCCCACGCCGGGCGGTGTGCCGGTGGAGATGACGTCGCCCGGCTGCAGGCTCATGAACTGGCTCAGATACGAGACCAGATAGGCCACGCCGTAGACCATGGTCCTGGTGGAGCCGTCCTGCATGGTCTGGCCGTTCACTTTCAGCCACATCTTCAGGTCCTGCGGGTCGGCGACCTCGTCCTTCGTCACCAGCCAGGGGCCGATCGGCCCGAAGGTGTCGCAGCTCTTGCCCTTGGTCCACTGGCCGTGGCGCTCGGTCTGGAAGGCGCGCTCCGAAACGTCATGCGCCAGGCAGTAGCCGGCCACATAGTCCAGCGCCTCGGCCTCGGACACATATTTGGCCGTCTTGCCGATGACGACGCCGAGCTCGACCTCCCAGTCGGTCTTTTGCGAGCCGCGCGGGATCAGCACGTCGTCGTCGGGGCCGACGATGGCCGACGTCGCCTTCATGAAGATGATCGGCTCCGGCGGCACGGTGGCGCCCGTCTCGGCGGCATGGTCGGAATAGTTGAGGCCGATGCAGATGAACTTGCCGACGCCCGCCACGCAGGGCCCGATGCGCGGGTTGCCGGAGACGGCCGGCAGCGAGGCCGGATCGAGCCGGGCCAGCGCCGCCAGCGATTCGGGGGCGAGCGCGGCACCGCCGACATCGGCGACATGGCCCGACAGGTCGCGGATGACGCCCCCGGCATCCAGAAGCCCGGGCTTTTCGGCACCCGTCTGCCCATAACGCAGCAGTTTCATGTCAATTCCTCTCTGACGACGCCGGCACGGCGGCCGGCCGAAAGCCCCTCCGGCGCGGAAGATGCGCGACCTTGCGAGCGACGGGGCGGAAGGTAGCCAAACTGCGCCGCAACCGGAAGGCCGGAAAGTCGCTTTCTCTCTTCGGCGCAAGGGTTTCAACGGCCCTGCACGTCCGGCCGCAGGCCCGCGGGAATGCACGATTGACGCCCGATCGCCCGCGGACCATTGTGGCCGTGGTGATCGCCCGTTCCGCAAAAGGCCCGCTCATGATCATCGACACCCACCTGCATCTGATCGATCTTTCGGCACTGCGCTATCCCTGGCTCGCGGGGGTTCCGCAGCTCAATCGCGACTTCTCGCAGGAAGACTATGCCGTCGAGGCGCGGCGCGCCGGCATCGAGGCCGCGCTGCACATGGAGGTGGACGTCGACCCTGCCGACATCGAGGCCGAAACTGCTCACGTGAAGACGCTCGCCCGGCGGCCCGGCAGCCTGCTGCGCGGGGCGATCGCCGCCGCCCGGCCGGAGGAGGAAGGCTTCCCCGCCTATCTGGAGAGGGTGCGCGCCGACCCCTTCGTCAAGGGTTTCCGCCGCGTGCTGCATGTGGCGCCGGACGGCGTCTGCGAAGGCGCGCTGTTTCGCCGGAACATCCGGCGGCTGGCCGGAACCGGGCTGACCTTCGACCTGTGCGTGCTGCCGCGCCAGCATGCCGGGGCAATGGCGCTGATCGACCTCGCGCCCGACGTGCAGTTCGTGCTCGACCATTGCGGCGTGCCGGATATCAAGACTGGGGAGGAACATCCCTGGCGCGAGCAGATTGCCGAGATCGCCCGGCGCCCGAACGTCGTGGCCAAGATTTCCGGCGTGGTCGCCTATGCCGATCCCGCCGGCTGGACCGTGGAGACGCTCAGGCCCTATGTCGAGCATGTGATCTCGGCCTTCGGCTGGGACCGGGTGGTGTGGGGCAGCGACTGGCCGGTCTGCACGCTGGGCGGCGGGCTCTCGACCTGGGTGGCCGCCACCCATGCCCTGATCGCGGGGGCGAGCCGGGAGGAACGGGAGAAGCTCTTCTGCGGCAACGCGCGCAGGCTGTGGAAACTTTAGACGCGGCGGCGGCCGCGCCTCGCCGTTAAGCTTTCCTTCACCGTCGCGCGGCATGGTTCGGCTCTGCGGCGATGTATCGAGTACCGCGGCGCGAAAGCGCCCAGGCAACAGGGACCCGCGTCTGCCCGAGACGCGGGTCCTTCCTTTTCCAAATCTTTTTTATAAATCCAGGCTTCCGAACCAGCGGCGCCCGCCGCCCGCTCATCGGGCGCAGGCTATTCCCGGATAAGGGGCGGCCCGCCCGAAAAGCAAAAAGCCGGAGAGTTCTCCCCGGCTCGCTTCTTCATGACGGTCGCGCAGGCCGCTCAGGCGGGCAGGATCGCGCCTTCCAGCGTGGTGAGCTGGTGCAGGAACTGCTCGGCCTTGGTGCGGGCGGCATCGTCCTTGGCGTCGGCCAGGTCTTCCCTGGCCTCCTGGATGCGGCGGGCGATATCGGCGCGGTCGATGTCCTTCACCGGCACGGCCGATTCGGCCAGCAGCGTGCAGCCGGAAGGCAGGATGTCGGCAAAGCCGCCGAACACCACATAGCGCTCGGCCTCGCCCGAAGCCGGCCGCACCGTCACCACGCCGGGCTTGATCGTGGTCATGACCGGCGCGTGCCGGGCCATGACGGTCATCTCGCCTTCGGCGCCGGGAATGACCACGGATTCGACCTGCGTCGAAACCAGCAGCCGCTCCGGCGAGACCAGTTCGAATTGGAAGGATTCAGCCATGTCGTAAGGGGAGGAGGGCAGCAGGGCAGCGGGGCGACAGGATAGATCTTCCCTTGCCCGGTTGCCGCGTTCCCTCTTCCGCTCTCCCTATTGCCCTGTTGCCTCGCCTCAGGCCGCTTCCGCAGCCAGCTTCTGCGCCTTCTCGACGGCTTCCTCGATGTTGCCGACCATGTAGAAGGCGGCCTCGGGGAGGTGGTCGTAGTCGCCGTTGCAGAGGCCCTTGAAGCCCTTGATGGTGTCCTGCAGGTCGACCAGCTTGCC
>DAOKZN010000242.1:0-4224 GCA_035325625.1 Mesorhizobium sp.
TGGCGCGGAACAGCGCCTCCTCGCCCTCGCTGTCGAGGTTGGCGTTCGGCTCGTCGAGGATGATGAGCGACGGGTCGCCGAAGAGCGCCCGCGCCAGGCCGATGCGCTGGCGCTGGCCACCGGAAAGCGCGCGTCCGCCGGCGCCGATCTGCGTGTCGTAGCCTTCGGGCAGGCTCTGGATCATCTGGTGCACATGCGCGCGCGTCGCGGCCTTGATGATGTCCTCGGCGGAGGCGTCGTCGCGGAAGCGCGAGATGTTCTCGGCGATCGTGCCGGAGAACAGCTCGATCGACTGCGGCAGATAGCCGATATGGACGCCGAGATCATCCTTGTTCCAGTGCTGCAGCTCCGAGCCGTCCAGGCGGATGGCGCCGGAGAAGGGCTGCCAGACGCCGACCAGCGCGCGCACCAGGCTCGACTTGCCGGCTCCGCTCGGGCCGACCACCGCCACCGCCTCGCCGGGCTGGACGGTGAAGGACACGCCCTGCAGCACCGGCGTGCGCGAGCCCGGGGGCAGCACCGTCACCTGCTCGGCCGTCAGCACGCCCTTGGGCGCGGGCAGTTCCGTACGCTCGATCTCCTCCGGCGTTTCCTTGAACAGCTTGCTCAGGCGGTTGTAGGCCTGGCGGGCGGCCACGAACTGCTTCCACTGCCCGACCACCTGGTCGACCGGCTGGAGGGCGCGGCCGGCGATGATCGAGCAGGCGATCATCGCGCCGGGCGAAATCTCGCCCCGCAGCGCCAGATAGGCGCCGGCGCCGAGAACCACGGTCTGCAGCGACATGCGCACGAATTTCGAGGTCGACAGCAGCGCGCCGGCCTTGTCGCTGGCTGTCGCCTGCTTTTCCAGCATGTTGCGGTGCATGCCGTGCCAGCGGGCGCGCAGGCTGGTCTCCATGCCCAGCGCCCGGATCACCTCGACGTTCTGGAGAGTGGAGTTGGCGAAGTGCTGGGCCGACTGCGAATGGCCGTTGGCCTCCATCAGCGCCTTCTTGGTCATCAGCTCGTTGGCGATGGCCAGCGCGAAGATGATGACCGCGCCGATCAGCGTCACCCAGCCGATCAGCGGGTGGAACAGGAAGCACACGACCAGCATGATCGGCATCCACGGCACGTCGCACAGCGCGATCAGGCCGGAACCGGTGAAGAACTCGCGCAGCCTGTCGATGTCCGACAGGGCGAACTCCGAACGGGCCTGGGGCTGCTGGAGGGTGTTGGTGACCACCCGGTTGAACAGGCCCTTGGCGATCATGTCGTCGAAGCGCAGCCCGGAGCGCACCAGAACGCGCGAGCGCAGCCATTCGAGCAGCCCGTAGACGGCCAGCATCACCAGCGCAATGATGGTGACCATGACCAGCGTCATCTCGGAGCGGCTGTGCAGCACCCGGTCATAGACTTGCAGCATGTAGAGGGGAGAAACGAAAACCAGCAGGTTGATTGCACTGCTGAAGACTACGGTCGACAGGATGATCGAACGATACGTCTTGAGCGCTGTAACGAACGGGTTTTCAACTTGCATCGGGATTCTTTCGATAGTGAGAGCAACCCTACGACAACTGCTCTGCGAAATAAGCTCGCCACGCTGATGAGGAACGTTTCTTGCAAGGTTGCAATAGCGTTTTGAATACCATTGCGCCCCCCGTAAGGAAACCCCGTTCTCGCGGCCTGATGGCTATTTTGTGGCGCAGTGACAAAACTGTCGCCGTCGCCGCTGCGGCGGATCGGCGCCCTCCGGCACCGGCTGCCGGGGAAGGTCGCAAGCCTTGCCTGGAATGGCGAAATCGGTAAGAAGGAGGCCGACTGGCGGGCATTTGGCGAGCAAAGAGGAATCATGAGCGAGACAAGCATCAGGCCGGTCATTCTGTGCGGCGGCTCCGGGACGCGGCTGTGGCCGCTCAGCCGGCGCGACCACCCCAAGCAGTTCCTGGCGCTCGGCGCGGACAGGAGCCTGCTGGCGCAGGCGATCGAGCGCTCGGCGACGATTCCCGGCTCGGAACGGCCCCTGCTGGTGGCCGGCGAGGACCACCGATTCTTCGCGCGCGCCGCGCTGGAGGAAGCCGGCTGCGCGGGGCTGCTGCTGCTGGAGCCGGTGGCGCGCAACACCGCCGCGGCGATTGCGGCCGCCGCTCTCGTCATTGCCGGCGAGGATGCCGGTTCCGTGCTGGTCGTGCAGCCCTCCGACCATTTCATCAAGGATACGGCAGCCTTTGCCGCCGCGCTTTCGCAGGCGGCCGCGCTGGCCGCCGCCTCGGATGCCATCGCGCTCGTCGGCATCCGCCCGACCGGCCCCCATACCGGCTACGGCTATATCGAGCCCGGCGCGCCGGTGGGGCAGGGCGATGCCCGCGCCGTCGCCTCCTTCCACGAGAAGCCGGATGCGGAACGGGCGCGGGATTTCGTCGACGAGGGCTTCCTGTGGAACGCCGGCGTCTTCGTGGCGCGCGCCGACACGCTGGTCGCGGCCTTCGAGAAGCATGCCCCCGACATCCTTGCCGGCGCGCGCGCGGCCGTGGCCGGCGCACAGCAGGACCAGGATTTCCTGCGGCTGGACCGCGCTGCCTATGAGGGCACCCGCGCGCAGTCCATCGACTATGCGGTCATGGAAGCCTATCCGCGCTGCGTGGTCGTTCCCTATGCCGGCGACTGGAGCGACCTCGGTTCGTGGGACGCGGTCGGAAGCCTCTACGAGCCCGACGGGCAGGGCAACCGCACCGTGGGCGACGCCATCGCCTTCGACAGCCGCAACACCATGATCGTGAGCGAGCACCGCCTGGCGGTGACGGTCGGCCTTCAGGACGTCACCGTCATCGACGCCAAGGACAGCGTGCTGATCGCCGCCAACGACCGGCTCGACGGCGTGCGCGACGTGGTGGCGCTGCTCAAGCAGCAGGAGCGCGCCGAAGCCGACACGCCGGTCAAGGTGGAGCGGCCGTGGGGCAACTACGAGGTGCTGTCGCAGGGCCCCGGCTACCAGATGAAGCGCATCGTGGTGAAGCCGGGCGGCAAGCTTTCCCTGCAATACCATCACCACCGCGCCGAGCACTGGATCGTGGTGGAAGGGCAGGCCGAGGTCACGCGCGGCGACGAGGTCTTCACCCTTTCCAGCAACGAGAGCACCTTCATTCCGCTTGGCGCCGTGCACCGCCTGCACAATCCGCATGCGGAGCCGGTCACGATCATCGAGGTGCAGACGGGAACCTATCTGGGCGAGGACGACATCGTGCGCGTCGAGGACGTCTACGGCCGCGAGAACGACGGCAAGGAAAAGGCCGGGCCTTCCGCCGCTGCGGGGGGCGCCTGAGGTGGTGCCGGCCAAGCCGCCCGCCGCCTGACCCGCATGCGCGTGCTTCACGTCTATCGAACCTATTTTCCGGACCCCGAAGGCGGGTTGCAGGAGGCGATACGCCAGATTTGCCGGGCCATCCGCCCGTTCGGCATCGAAGGCACCGTGTTCTGCCTGTCGCCGCAGCCCGACCCGCCGCGCCTCGAAACGGCGGACGGCTATGTCACATGGCGCAGCCGGTCCTTCGCCGCGCCCGCTTCCTGCGATCTCGGCGGGCCTGACGCCTGGCGGCTGTTCCGCAAGCTCTGCGCCGAGCACGACGTCGTCCACTACCACTTTCCATGGCCCTTCGCCGACCTGCTGCATCTGACCGTGCGGCCCAAGGCACGCGCCGTCATGACCTACCATTCCGACATCGTGCGCCAGTCGGCCATTGCCCGGCTCTATGCCCCGCTGATGTGGCGCATGATGGACAGGATGGAGGCGATCGTCGCCACCTCGCCCGCCTACGCCGCCACCAGCCCCTTCCTGACCGACAGCCGGGTGAGGGATCGGGTCCGGGTCATCCCGCTCGGCATCGAGGACCTTGCCCAGAAGCATCCGCAGCCGGCCCCGGCGGCGGACGCGGCACCCTATTTCCTGTTCGTGGGCGTCCTGCGCTATTACAAGGGCCTGCCGACGCTGATCGAGGCCGCTCGGCAGGTGAAGGCGAGGATCGTCATCGTGGGCGAAGGGCCGGAAGGGCCGGCGCTGAAGCGCATGGCCCGCGAGATGGGCTGCGACAACGTCGAATTCGCCGGCAGGGTGAGCGAGGCGGAAAAGTTCCGCCTGCTGGCCGGTTGCCGCGCCTTCGTGCTGCCCTCGCACCAGCGCTCGGAGGCGTTCGGCATGGCGCTGGTGGAGGCGGCGATCTTCGGCCGCCCGCTGGTCTGCTGCGAGAT
>DAOKZN010000243.1:0-4202 GCA_035325625.1 Mesorhizobium sp.
CGTAGACGGCGACCGGCACGGCGAAGGTGGCCAGCAGCGCGCCGCTGAGCGAGGACGCCATGATGGCGGTGGCGGCCATGGCCAGCAGCAGGATGACCGCCTTGACGACCGGGAACTGGTCAACCGCGCAAGGGTTGCAGCCCAGCGAGGCGAGATAGGCCCAGCCGAGCCCGCTCAGGAAATGCATGGCGAGGAAGATGTGCCGCGTTTGCGCCGGCTTGATGCTGGCCGCTTCCGCACGGTCGATGCGCCGCGCCACGAAGGCGAGGCCGGCATAGCAGGCCACCGTCAGCAGCGCCCAGGCCACTATGTCACGGCTCATGCCGGCGAACAGACCGGCAGCCGCGACCGCCACCACCAGAAGCGGGATCGCCGCCACGCTGCCGACCATGGCGCGTGCATGCAGCTTCAGCATCTCCCGGTCGAAATCCGGGTTGCCCGCCTGCTGGGACAGGCGGTCGCGGGTCTTCTTCACTGCACGCGCGACATCGCTGTTGCGGTGCCGCTTGCTGCGATCCACAATGTTCTTGTCCGCTGTGTGCGAGCGTTGCAGTGGCATCCGAACTTCAATCTTTGCGGGCAGCGGTGCCCGATCATCGACGCTACGGGCGAATGATTAAGAACCTGTTTTCCATATGAGCCGGCCACGACGGCGCAGCGTCGCGCGCGCCGCCGGCATGCCGCGGCGCGGCCCCTGGCGAGTGGCGGGCGATTTCGCCCTGATGACCGGGCTGTTCGCGCTGCTGGCGGTGCTGGTGGTGCAGCTCGACGCCAGGCAAACGCGCGTGCAGGAAGGCACGGCCTTCGTCGTGGACGGAGACACGCTCGCCGTGGCCGGCCAGCGTGTCCGGCTGCGCGGCATAGACGCGCCGGAAAGCAGGCAGACCTGCCGCAAGGCCGGGGCCGAATATGCGTGCGGCCGGCAGGCGCGGCAGGCGCTGGTGCAGGCGATCGCCGGCCGGCGGGTTTCGTGCAGCGGCAGCAGCCTCGACCGCTACGGCCGGCTGCTCGGCGATTGCCGGGCGGGCGATGCCGACCTCAACCGCGCGCAGGTCGCTGCCGGCTGGGCGGTGGCCTATGGCGGCTTCGAGAGCGAGGAGAGGGGGGCGCGCGCGGCGCGGCTCGGCATCTGGGCGGGCGAGTTCGAGCGGCCGCAGGACTGGCGCCGGCGCCATGACGGCATGGACGAGCCCCGGCATGACCTTCTGGCGGCCATCGGCGGCTGGCTGCGGGCATTTTTCCACTTGCCGTGACAGGTCCCCTGTAGTTTCTGGAAACCGCTTCAATCGGAGGTCGGGATGAAACTGTTCGATGGCGGGCGCGCGCCCAATCCGCGCCGGGTGCGCGTCTTCCTTGCCGAAAAGGGCATCGAGGTGCCGCTGGTTCCGGTCGACATGGGCGCGAACGAGCACAAGAAGGAGGCGGTCAGCTTGCGCAACCCGCTGCAGCGCCTTCCGGTGCTGGAACTGGACGACGGCACCATCCTGACCGAGACGGTCGCCATCTGCCGCTATTTCGAGGAACTGCACCCCGAGCCCGCCCTGTTCGGCACGGGCGCGCTCGGCAGGGCGCTGGTGGAGATGTGGCAGCGGCGCATGGAACTGAACCTGTTCCTGCCCGTCGCCTTCGCCTTCCGGCACCTCCATCCGGCCATGAAGGACTGGGAGGTTCCGCAGGTGCCCGAATGGGGCGAGGCCAACAAGCCGAAGGCGGTGGAGTTCCTGCACCTGCTGGACGGGGAACTGGCCGGGCGCGAATTCGCCGCCGGCGATGCCTATTCGATCGCCGACATCACCGGCATGATCGCCATCGACTTCATGAAGCCGGCGCGCATCTCGGTGCCGGCCGAATGCGGCAACGTGCTGCGCTGGTACGGACAGGTTTCCGCCCGCCCGAGCGCGGCGGCCTGAAGACGGGCGGCCGGAGATGGGCGTGGAACTGGACCGGCTGGCCGGACAGGTCCGCGCCTGCCGCATCTGCGTTGAGCGGCCCATCGGCCCTCCGCTGCCGCACGAGCCGCGCCCGGTCCTGGTTCCCTCCGCCACCGCGCGCGTCCTCATCGCCAGCCAGGCGCCGGGCACCAAGGTGCATGTCACCGGCCGGCCCTTCACCGACGCGTCCGGCGACCGGCTGCGGAGCTGGCTCGGCGTGACGGCGGAAGAGTTCTACGATCCGGAGAAATTCGCCATCCTGCCGATGGGCTTCTGCTTTCCCGGCCAGGACGGGCGCGGCGCGGACCTGCCGCCGCGGCGTGAATGCGCGCCGGCTTGGCGCGCGCCGCTGATGGAGCTGATGCCGCAGATCGACCTGATCCTGACCATCGGCCTCTATGCCCAGAACTGGCACATGGGCGCCGCGCGCAAGACCTCGCTGACCGAGACGGTGCGCGGCTGGCGCGCGATCTGGGAGGCGCCGGCGGTGCCGAAAGTGCTGCCGCTGCCGCATCCCTCCTGGCGCAATACGGGCTGGCTGAAGCGCAACCCCTGGTTCGAAACCGAGTTGCTGCCTTTTCTCAAGGCGCAAATCCGTGATCGGATTGGTTGATTTCACCGCAAATTATCACTCGTTTTTTCATCGTTCGGCAGAATTTCTTTCTTGGCGGCGCGGCGAATAAGGGGGATGATGCAAATCATTTTCTCCGGAGAAGCCGATATGGACCGTCTCGACAGAAAAATTTTGCGCCTGCTGCAGGAAGACGCGACGCTGGCGGTCGCCGATGTGGCGAAGAAAGTCGGCCTTTCGACCACGCCCTGCTGGCGCCGCATCCAGAAGCTGGAGGAGGAGGGCGTCATCAGGCGGCGGGTGGCCGTGCTCGACCCGGAGAAGATCAATGTGCGGGTCAACGTCTTCGTCTCCATCCGCACCAATTCGCACAGCCACGAATGGCTGCGCCGCTTCTCCGAGGTGATCCAGGACTTTCCGGAGGTGGTCGAGTTCTACCGCATGAGCGGCGACGTCGACTATCTGCTGCGCGTGGTGGTGCCCGACATCGCCGCCTACGATGCCTTCTACAAGCGGCTGATCGCCAAGATCGAGATCCGCGACGTGTCCTCGTCCTTCGCCATGGAGCAGATCAAGTACACGACGGAGATGCCGCTGGACTACATGGTGCTGGACCGCGAGTCCGGGCAGAGCGCAGCCTGAGATCGCGCGGGGCGGGCGCGACGTCCGTTTCCGCCCCGCGACGACAACGTCCTATTTCTCCAGCCGCGCCATCAGCGAGCTGGTGTCCCAGCGGCCGCCGCCCATCTGCTGCACGTCCTTGTAGAACTGGTCGATCAGCGCCGTCACCGGCAGGGAGGCGCGGTTGCGGTCGGCCTCCTCCAGGCAGATACGCAGGTCCTTGCGCATCCAGTCGACGGCGAAGCCGAAGTCGTAGCGCCCGTCGTTCATGGCCTTGTGGCGGTTCTCCATCTGCCACGAGCCGGCCGCGCCCTTGGAGATCACCTCGATCACCTTGCCGATGTCGAGCCCGGCCTTCCTGCCGAAATGGATGCCTTCGGCCAGCCCCTGGACCAGGCCTGCGATGCAGATCTGGTTGATCATCTTGGTGAGCTGGCCGGCGCCTGCCGGCCCCATCAGACCGACCATGCGGGCATAGGCCGAGATCACCGGCCGGGCGCGCTCGAACACATCCTCCTCGCCGCCCACCATTACCGTCAACACGCCGTTTTCCGCGCCGGCCTGCCCGCCCGACACCGGCGCGTCGAGGAAGGCGAAGCCGCGCCCGGCAGCTTCCGCGGCCAGTTCGCGCGCCACCTCGGCCGAGGCCGTGGTGTTGTCGATGAAGACGGAGCCCTTCTTCATGGCCTGGAAGGCGCCGTCCTTGCCGGTCGTGACCGCGCGCAGGTCGTCGTCGTTGCCGACGCAGGCGAAGACGAAGTCCTTACCTTCGGCCGCTTCCGCCGGCGTCCTGCCCAGCTTGCCGCCGTGCTCGGCCACCCATTTCTCGGCCTTGGCGACGGTGCGGTTGTAGACGGCGACCTCGTGGCCGCCCTTGTTCTTCAGATGCGCGGCCATGGGATAGCCCATCACGCCGAGGCCGAGAAACGCAACCGTTGCCATTGTCTTCGAATCCTTCCAGTTCGCCTGTTCCGGGGCGTTCTTAACCCATGGGGGAGGGCAAGTCAGCGCTTGAGATGGCGCGTGATGCGCCGCTCGATCCACTCGATGGCGTGGCGCAGCACCTCGACGATGATGAG
>DAOKZN010000244.1:0-4181 GCA_035325625.1 Mesorhizobium sp.
GATGCGCATCTCGCCGAGGGGCGCCCCCCCGCCCCCCTCGCGCTGGGGGGCGGAGATGCGGCCGCGCCCCAGCGCGCGGGGAAAGACCGGGGGCCCCGCCTGCAACAGGCCCTTGCTGCGGTCGCCGGGCCTGGGGCGAACGGTCAGAACGCGAAGAGCTGTTGGCAAAGCCGAGGCTGCCCCATTGCGCCCGCGTTTTTTCCTGTATGATCGTGTCACGGAACAAATCTCTGTGATCGGCTGTTCTTGCCGATCAGCTTCCGCATAAACGGAAGGTGGTCAACGGGTGGCTGATCTATATTTCAAAACAATGGATTGATCCATGAGCACACGCACCATCCTGATTGTCGACGACGACGAGGACCTGCGCGCCACGCTGGTCGAGCAATTGTCGCTCTACGAGGAATTCGACGTGCTGCAGGAAGCGACGGCGGCCAAGGGCATCGCGGCCGCGCGCGGCGGGGTCGTCGACCTGCTCATCATGGATGTCGGCCTGCCCGACATGGACGGGCGCGAGGCGGTGAAGATCCTGCGCAAGGGCGGCTACAAGGCGCCCATCATCATGCTGACCGGGCACGACACCGATTCGGACACGATCCTGGGCCTGGAGGCCGGGGCCAACGACTATGTAACCAAGCCGTTCCGCTTCGCCGTGCTTCTGGCCCGCATCCGCGCCCAGCTTCGCCAGCACGAGCAGAGCGAGGACGCCACCTTCTCGGTCGGGCCCTACACCTTCAAGCCGAGCCAGAAGCTGCTCATCGACCAGCGCGGCGCCAAGGTGCGGCTGACGGAGAAGGAAGCCTCGATCATCAAATACCTCTATCGCGCCGACCAGAAGGTGGTGACGCGCGACGTGCTTCTGGAGGAGGTGTGGGGCTACAATTCGGGCGTGACCACGCACACGCTGGAGACGCATGTCTATCGCCTGCGCCAGAAGATCGAGCGCGATCCCTCCAATGCGGAGATTCTCGTCACCGAAAGCGGCGGCTATAAGCTGGTTCCTTAGATATTAACCAATCTGTTGGCCTATTGGCCAAAGGCGATTCGGGGCGCGAGGGGCGCTTGCTGGAGGGAACGGCCTGTCGGCCCGGGGACATGAGACCATGCAAGCCAGGCTGGTCGTGATCTGATGGCGCTGGATGACGACATCCGCGTGCTGTCCGGCGTGCGCCTTTTCGAAGGCTTCACGCAGGAACAGCTGCGCCTGCTGGCCTTCGGGGCGGAGACCGCCGTGCTGCCGGCGCAGCGCAGGCTCTACCGCGAGGATGACGAGGCCGATTCGGCCTATGTCGTCGCCGCCGGCTCCATCGTGCTCCATCGCGAGGCGGACGAGGCCCGCACGCCGATCGCCGTCGTCGGCCCCGGCGCCATACTCGGCGAGCTGGCGCTGATCGCCGATACGAGGCGCATGACCAGCGCCTTCGCCGCGACCGATTCGCAGGTGCTGCGGATCAGCCGCAGGATGTTCCGGCGCATCCTGGAGGAATATCCCGACCTTGCCGTGCATCTGCACAAGCGCATTGCCGAGGAGCTTCAAACCCTGGTGGCCCGTATCGAGGCGCTGGCGCCCAGGTTCGAGGGCTGAACCGTCATGGGACTGGATCTGGTCCGCGCGGAGCAGTCGCATGTGCCCTTCATCATGGCCACGGAGCGCGGCGAGGGCTACGAGGCGCTGGTCGGGAGCTGGGACGAGGCGCGCCACCGTGCCGCCCTTGCCGACGGCAGCCACGCCTGCTTCGTGGGCTATGAGGCCGGAGAGCCCATCGGCTTCGCGATCCTGCGCTTCTGGGATTCGCCCGAACGGGTGACGCTGGTGCGGCGCGTGGCGGTGGTGAGGCCGGGGCAGGGGCATGGCCGCCGGCTGCTCGCGGCCGTGGTGGACCGCGCCTTCCGCGAAACGCAGGTCCACCGGCTCCAGATCGGCCTGTTCCCCCACAATCTGCGCGCCCGCCGCGCCTACGAGGCGGTCGGTTTCAAGGCCGAAGGCGTCTCGCGCGGCAGCGCCTTCTTCCATGGCGAGCACCGCGACGAGCTGGTCATGTCGCTGCTCAGGCCCGAATGGGAGACCGGCGCGGCCGGATAGGGCTCAGTCGAGGTCGAAGCGGGCGATCACCGGCACGTGGTCGGACGGCCGCTCCCAGCCGCGCGCCTCGCGCAATATGTCGTAGCCGAGGAAGGAAGGCACGAGATTGGCCGACGACCAGACATGGTCGAGCCGGCGGCCGCGGTCCGAGGCCGCCCAGTCCTTGGCGCGGTAGCTCCACCATGTGTAGAGCTTCTGCTCGCGGGGGACGCCGAGCCGCATCAGGTCCTCCCAGGCGCCGGCCTTGCGCATGGCCTCGAAGCTTTCGGTCTCGACCGGGGTGTGGCTGACAACGTTGAGAAGCTGCTTGTGCGACCACACGTCGTGCTCCAGCGGCGCGATGTTGAGGTCGCCGACCAGGATCGAGGCGGACGCCTCGCCCTGATCGGCGCGTATGGTGTTCATCTCCCCGACGAAATCGAGCTTGTGGCGGAATTTCCAGTTGATCTCCGGGTCGGGCTCGTCGCCGCCGGCCGGCACGTAGAAATTGTGCAGGAGGAGGGACTTGCCGCCAGCCGGGAAGCGCACGGACAGATGGCGGCTGTCGTCGATCTCGCAGAAGCGGCGCTTCTCCACCACCTCGAGCGGGCGCCGCGCGACCGTCGCCACGCCGTGATAGCCTTTCTGGCCGTGGAAGGCGACATGCTCGTAACCGAGCTTGCGGAAGGCGGCCGCCGGAAACAGCTCGTCGGGGCATTTCGTTTCCTGCAGGCACAGAATGTCGGGCGCCTGCTCGGCCAGCAGCCGCTCGACCAGCGGCATGCGCAGGCGCACGGAGTTGATGTTCCAGGTGGCGATGGAGAAGGGCATGGAAGGAAAGGTCCGGCGATGAAGTCGTCCGGACCCTGCCAGCACGGGCGGTCAAAGACAAGGCATGGCGGCGGATCGCGGCCGGGCGGGCGCGTGCCCGCGCCGTCTTTCCACAGGCGTCAGCGCTGCTTGGAGTTCAACTCGCGGTTGGCGGTGTAGTCGATCTTGAAGGTGTCGGCGGCGAAATTCACGCCTTCCCTGGTGTTGAAGATCATCACCGTCGTGTCCTTGCCCTGCGCGTCGGTGATCGTCCACTGGCGCAATTCGTAGGATTTCGGGTCGAACATCATGGTGATCTTCGAATTGCCGAACACCGACTTGTCGCCGAGCTGGATGGTGGTGAGGTCGTCCTCTTCCTTGACGTTCTTCACCCGGTCGCCGGACAGGTCGATGCGGTCGGCCAGCAGCAGCTTCAGCGGCGTCTTCGACAACGGGTAGAGGTCGGAGGTTTTCAGCTTCTTGTTGAGGATGACCACCGACTGGCCGTCGGCGATGACCTGGAACTTCGACGGACCGTCATAGTTGAAGCGGATCTTGCCCGGTCGCTCCAGGAAGAACTTGCCGCCGGTCTGTTCGCCCCTGGGGCCGAACTGCACGAACTCGCCCGTCATCGTCTTCACGGCGGAGAAATGGTCGGCGATCTTCTGCGCCGCGACCGGAACGGCCGCGTCCGCCTCGGCCAGGACGCTCAGGCCCGGCAGCAGGTTCAGCGCCGCGCCGCCGCCCAGCGCAAGGCCGAGCCCCAGGATGCGGCGGCGGGTGGGGGCGATGCTGCGGATGGAGGTGGGAAAGTCGTTGGTCATGCCGTCGTTCTCTTTCGCTGCCTGCGCCCAAGGGCGCCTGTCCTGCCTATCGCCTCCCAGTTGGGCCTAAATTTGGCACTGTCTCAACACGCGGGAGGGGCGTGAGGTTCCTTACAGCTTGTCTTCCTCCGTGGGGACGAGGATCTCGCGCTTGCCGGCATGGTTGGCCGCGCCGACGATGCCTTCCTTCTCCATCCGCTCGATGATGGAGGCGGCGCGGTTGTAGCCGATGCCCAGCCGGCGCTGGATGTAGCTGGTTGAAGCCTTGCCGTCGCGCAGCACAACGGCCACGGCCTGGTCGTAGGGGTCGTCGGAATCGTCGAAATTGCCGCCGCCGCCGGAGCCGCCCTTGGCCGAAGGCGCATCGTCGTCCTCGTCTTCGTCCTCGGTGATGGCGTCGAGATATTCCGGCACGCCCTGCAGCTTCAGATGGGCGACGATCTTCTCCACCTCGTCGTCGGAGACGAACGGGCCGTGCACGCGCT
>DAOKZN010000245.1:0-4179 GCA_035325625.1 Mesorhizobium sp.
GCCGCGCCCAGCACCTGGATGTTGCCGCGCTTGACGCCGATGTCCCAGGCATAGAAGGCCGCGCCCACCGGCATCAGGCCGAGGCCCAGCACCGCCAGCCATTGCCCGGCATCGGTGGGCCAGACGGTTTCTTCCAGCAGCAGGTGGCAGGCGAGCGACAGCAGCGCGGTGGCCAGGCAGAACCAGGTGACGATGGTGGTGGGCACCGAGGGGAAGCGCCGCGACAAAAGCGAATAGGACGACCAAACGAGCGCACACACCGCCGCCATGGCATAGCCGAAGCCGTAGCGCGCGTCGAAGGCCAGCGCGCCGCCCTTGGTGACGATCAGGAAGGTGCCGGCAAGGCCGAGCAGCGCGCCGGCGACGTGGTTCCAGGCCAGCCGTTCGCCCGGCATCAGCGCCGAGCCCAGCACGATCAGCAGCGGCCAAAGATAGGCGATCAGGCTAGCCTCCACGGCAGGGGCATTGCGCAGCGCGGTGAAGTAGAAGAAGTGATAGCCGAACAGCCCCAATATGCCGATCGCCCACACCTGCGGGGGGATCTTCTGCGGCGCCGCGGCGGCCGGCATGCACAGGCGCGCGGCGAGCCCCACGCAGGTGCCGATGGCAAAGGTCATGGCCGAGAGCTGGAACGGCGGCATGGTGCCGGAAGCGTCGGTGAGAAGCGCCAGCAGCGCCCACATCGCCACCGCCGAAAAGCCTATCAGGGTCGCGCGCGCCAAGTTTTCCTCCAGCCGCGCTCCTGCGCGCCTATTCCAGTGCCTCGAACCGCCGCGCGCGGACGGTGATGGTGCCGATCTCGGTGCCGACCGTGGCGCGGACGGGCGCATATACTCCGCTTTGCCCGACCGGCGCAAACGTCACCAGGATGCGGCTGCGGTCGCGCAGGAATTTCAGCGCCTTGCGCTGCCGGGCGTAGCCGGACACCGGCTGGAAGGCGAGCCGGCAGGTGACGGTGGGGCCGTGGTAGCCCTGCACCGCTATCGCGCCCTTCTCCACGAAGGAGAGGTTCAGGTCGGCGCGCATCTCGCCGTCATACATCTTCACGGTGCGGCCGCAGACATCGTCGGGGCCGGCGGCGCGCACCACGGTGGCGGCGATCGGGTCGGTCACTCCCTTCAGGTCGTCGGCGCCGAGCGGCAGCCAGTCGTCGCCGCGCTTCTTGGGCGGCGGCAGCACCTTGGTGGAGGCCACCGCGCCGCGCGCGAAGCGGATGTCGACCAGGGAGGACTTCCGGCCCGAAGTGTAGTCGGCGCGGAAGGCGCGGGGTTCCAGCCCCTTGCCGGTGAGCCGCCCCGACGCCGCGACCCTGCCCTCGGTGTCGTCGAAGATGCGCGCCAGTCCCGCGGCCGCGACGCTGCCGTCGATGGCGTAGCCGTCGCCCTCATAGCGGCTGGAGAAGTTCGCCCGCGCCACGGTGAGGCCGAGGAAGGAAACCGTGTAGTCGCCCCGGAAGGCTTCGGGGCCGGCGGCGCGCGCTCCGCCGGGCAGGGCGGCGGCCACGGCGGCGATCAGGAAGAGGCGGAGGAACATCCTTGAAAAAATCCCGTCTGCGGCGGCCGGCGTATCCGTCCGTCCGATCCGCCTGTCAATGTCCCTTCGGGGCGATCCATCGGGTCCGATTCCGGCGTTAATATGGACCAATATGGAGCGCCGGGCGCGGCCCGGCCAGCTTGCGCTTGACGCTTGCGCCAAATGCAACTATGGAACGCCGACTTTTCCATGAGGCCGCTTCAGCCATCCGCGCGCCGTGCGGCGCGGGCATGAAGGTTTGGCCGTAGACTTGAAGGTAGCAAAATGTCCCGCGCCTGCGAACTCACCGGCAAGGCCGTCCTGACCGGCAACAATGTGAGCCACGCCAACAACAAGACCCGGCGTCGCTTCCTGCCCAACCTCGTCAACGTCACGCTGATCTCGGAAGCGCTGAACCAGAACGTGCGCCTGCGCATCTCGGCTGCGGCGCTGCGCTCGGTGGAGCATCGCGGCGGCCTCGACGGCTTCCTGGCCAAGGCAGACGCCGACGAGCTGTCGCCGCGCGCCCGCCTGCTCAAGAAGCAGATCGCCAAGAAGCTGGCCGAGCAGCCGGCGGCCTGACGAACGATCGGGGCGGGCGAAACCCGCCTTGCGATGGAGCGCCGCACCGGCGCTCCGCTGGTTCCATTACCCAGGATAAAAAAATGAGCTTCCTTTCCCGATACATGCCCTTCGTGGCGGCCATGGCGCTCGTCGTGGTGGCCTCCAACGTGCTGGTGCAGTTCCCCATGCAGGGCACGGTCGCCGGCCTGTCGCTGGCCGACATCCTGACCTGGGGCGCCTTCACCTATCCCTTCTCCTTCCTCGTCACCGATCTCGCCAACCGCCGCTATGGGCCGGCCGTTGCGCGCCGGATCGTCTTCGTCGGCTTCATGACGGCCGTGGTCTGCTCGATCGTCGTGCCGCCCCTGCTGTTCCGCCTCGGGCTGGTCGGCTTCGAGACGCAGGCGGCAAGGCTGGCGCGCATCGCCATGGCCTCGGGCGCGGCCTTCCTCGCCGCGCAGCTCCTCGACGTCACCGTGTTCAACTGGCTGCGCCGGCAGTCCTGGTGGCGCGCGCCGATCTTCGGCACGCTGGTCGGCTCGGTGTTCGACACGGCGGTGTTCTTCTCCATCGCCTTTTCCGCCGCCTTCGCCTTCGCTGGCCCGAACGAGCCCTTCGCGCTGGAGGCAGCGCCGCTGATGGGCGTGGCGCCCGTGGAAGCGATGCGCTGGGTGTCGTGGGCGCTGGGCGACCTTTCGGTCAAGCTCGCCATCGCCGTCTTCGCGCTGATCCCCTACCGGCTGATCGCGGCGCGCTGGAGCCAGCCGGTTCTGGCGTAGCCGCTGCCGCCCTACTGCGCCGCCTGCCGGTCGTCCTCGTGCAGGATGAACTCCAGATAGAGGTTGCGCTGCAGGATGGAATGGTTGTCGTCGGAGATCAGCGAGACCATCAGCGCGCCGTCGCCGCGCCGCCACACGTCCAGCCCTTCCATATTGTCGATCTGGTAGGCCATGTCGGCCTGCAGCAGCACCCGCCCGTCGGCGAGGCGGCCGGCGCCGACGGTATCGCCGGCAATGCGCCGCAGCCGCATCCTCACGCCGGTGGCGAAGGAAAAGCTGCGCTCCAGCAGCAGCAGGTCGCCATCGGGCAGGAAAGCGCCGTCGGTGATGTCGAAATCGCCATCGCGCCTCACGGTGAAGACGCCCTTGCGCGGCCCGTCGAGGACGGCCGCATAGATGTTGCCGGCCTTGTCGAGGCTCTTTTCACTGACGACGACCAGCGCGCCCTTGAGCGCGCCGTCGCGCGGCGCATGGGTGACGGTCTCGAAGCCGCGGTTCTGGCGCAACTCGCGCGCCGGCACCAGAAAGTCGAGGTCGCGGAACGGCGCCTTCATGTCGGCGGTGTCGAGCCGGAACTGCACGACGCGGTGCTTCCGCTCGAAGGCCACCGTGGCGATGCCGTCCCGCACGGCCAGCCCCTCGGCGTCGACCTGCCACTTGCCGTCGATCGGCAGGCCGGCCGCATCGACCATCTGCTGCATGCGGAACGCCTCGACGCCGGAGGGCCGCCCCGCATCGTCATGCGCGATCCTGCCGAAGAACCAGAAGCCGGTATCGGCCACACCAACGAAATCCGCGCCGGGCGTCAGGAAGCGGAAGGCCGACAGGCCGCCGAAGTCGCGTCCGGCCGAGGTCATCTCCAGCCCGCCGACGAATTCCAGTGGGCCGAACATCCTGTCCTCGCGGCCGATGCGGAACCGCTCGATGGGGCGGGACGTGACGGCCAACGTCTCCACGGGGGCGAGCGAAGAGGACGCGGCGGGGGCGGGAGCGCATGCCAGCAATACGGCCGCGGCGAAGAATGCACGCCGGAACCGGGCGCGGATCTTCATCCCGCCCGCCGGAGGCCGCCGCGGCGCAGGTCGCGGGCCGTCTCCTCGCCGAACAGCGAGGCAAGCTGCTCGGTCATGGCGCCGGCAAGCTCCTCGGCATCCACGATGGTGACGGCGCGGCGGTAGTAGCGGGTGACGTCATGTCCGATGCCGATGGCCAGCAGCTCCACCGGCGAGCGCGTCTCGATCAGCTCGATCACCGCGCGCAGGTGCCGTTCCAGATAGTTGCCCGGATTGACCGACAGCGTGGAATCGTCCACCGGCGCGCCGTC
>DAOKZN010000246.1:0-4171 GCA_035325625.1 Mesorhizobium sp.
CGTTGTTGGCGGTGAGCCCGTATTTCAGGCAGTGCACGCCGCCGGAATTCTCCGCCACATTGCCGCCGATGGAGCAGGCGATCTGCGAGGACGGGTCGGGCGCGTAGTAGAAGCCCTCCCCTTCCACGGCGTGGGTGATGCCGAGATTGGTGACGCCCGGCTGCGCCACCACGCAGCGGTTGGGATAGTCGATCTCGAGGATGCGGTTGAAGCGGCTCATGACCAGCAACACGGCGTCCTCCAGCGGCAGCGCGCCGCCCGACAGCGAGGTGCCGGAGCCGCGCGGCACGACGCGGATGCTGCGCTCGTCGCAATATTTGAGGATGCGGGAAACCTGGGCCACGGTCTGCGGCAGCACCACCACCAAGGGAATCTGGCGGTAGGCGGTGAGGCCGTCGGTCTCGAAGGCGCGCATTTCGGCCACCGTATCGACCACGCCCTCGCCCGGCACGATGGCGCGCAGGTCGGCGACGATCTCGGCGCGGCGCGCCAGCGTCGCGGCATCTGGTTCGGGCATCGCCAGACCGGACATCGGCGCTCCTCCTCCTCAACTGGTAAAAAGCTTTTACCAGTTATCGGCCATGGCTGTAAATTGTGCATTTGCGCAAAGGCCGCACCCGGCGCGACGGGGCCGCGCAGCGTCAATGTGACGCTGGGCCTGCGGTCCAAGACAGAGGGAAGCGGGCTTCATACCCCCACCCCTCCCCACAAGGGGGAGGGGAGTATGAGGCCGTCGCGCCATTCGAACGAAACGCTCCAGAATATGGTGGCATCGGCTGGGCCGGGAATCCCCCTCCCCCTTGTGGGGAGGGGGTCAGGGGTGGGGGTAAACGCAGCCGGTAGGCCGGCGCGCTATTCCCCGGCCGGCTTGCCGGGCTCGGCATGCAGGCGGCGCACGCGGCGCACGCCCCACCAGACGAGAAGCACGGCGACGGGCACGGAAAGGCCGGTGACGACCTCCGGCGCGACCGCGTGGCCGAACACGGTGGCGCCCTTGGCCAGATAGCCGACCAGGCCGACGACATAATAGGAGACGGCGGCGACGGACAGGCCCTCCACCGTCTGCTGCAGGCGCAGTTGCAGGCGGGCGCGGTTGTTCATGGAGGCGAGCAGGTCGCGGTTCTGCTTCTCCACCTCGACGTCCACCCAGGTGCGCAGCAGCGTGGTGGCGCGGGTGAGCTTGCGCGACAGGTTGGCCTGGCGCTCCTCCACCGAGCGGCAGGTGCGCATGGCGGGGGCCACGCGCCGTTGCAGGAAGCCGGCGAAGGTGTCGTAGCCGGGCACCGGCTCCTCGTCGAGCGCCTCCAGCCGCTCGCGCACGATGCCGTCATAGGCGCGGCTGGCGCCGAAGCGGTAGAGGCTGGCGGCGGCCTCGGCCTCCAGCTCGGCGGCAAGCTCGGTGAGGTCGGCCAGCAGCGCCTGGCTGTTGCGCGACTCCACCGCCCTCATCTCGCGCGTGATGACGGCCAGCCTGTCCTCGATGCGCCGCACCCTGGCCGACAGCGACTGGGCCAGCGGCAGGCCGAGCATGGCGAGCGTGCGGTAGGTCTCGATGTCGACGAGGCGCTGCGACAGCGCGCCGGTGCTGGCCGGGGTGAGGCCGCGGTCGAGGATGAGCATGCGCGTCAGGCCGTCGCCGTCCTGCCGGAAATCGGTGACGATCGCCGCCTTGCCGTGCTCGACCAGCGAATAGCACAGGCTGGCCGGGTCGAAGCCGGCGATCAGCTTCTCGGCGGCCGCCGTCCATTTGCGGATCTCCAGCCGGATGCCGGAAATGACCGTGCCGGGCGGCGAGAAGCCGTTGCCGAAGGGCGAATCCTCCTGCGGCCGCACCGGCGGCTCGCCGGGCAGCGGCCCCTCCCACAGATAGGTGGAGAATTCGGTGTGGCGCTCCCAGCGCAGCGAGCCGTTGCCCCATTTCATGGCATGGTGGCGCGCCTGCCTGTCGGGTGCGGCGATGCCGAGTTGCATGGACAGTTCGGTCAGCACGGCGTGATCGACGCTGGAGCCCCCTTCGGTCATGAAGGAAAGCTGGATCAGCACGCGCGGCGCGGCCATGAGCGGATGCGGCCGGGCATGCACCTCGCCCAGCGCGGCGGGGCGGCCCTCATGGGCGGGAAAGCCCATGACGGAACCGGTGGCACGCGGCCGGAATTCGAGGCTGGACGGCGTGTCCGACATGGTCGTTCCCCGGTGCTTGCCTTGCCTGAAGCCGCCTCCTCTAGGGCCGCCGGCAACGGCGCGCAACGGGATTTGAAGCGGCGGGCTTCAAGCGCCGCAGCGGGTTCGGCACCCAGGACTGGATAAATAATTTGACCACTTGGCCGGCCAGCCGCTATTCTGGCCGCAAAATCCCCATCTTCGGGCCATTCTCGGGCACAGCGTTGAACGACATCTTCTCCCGGATCGACCATTCGCGCACGGCCGACGAAGTGGTCGGGCAGATCGAGAGCCTGATCCTGGAAGGCGTGCTGCGCACCGGCGACCGCCTGCCCGGCGAGCGGGAGCTTTCGCGGCAGTTCGAGGTGTCGCGGCCGATCCTGCGCGACGCGCTGAAGGTGCTGGAGACGCGCGGCCTGCTGGTGACGCGCCACGGCGGCGGCACCCATGTCGCCGACGTGATCGGACAGGTGTTCTCCCGGCCGGTGATGGAGCTGATCCCCCGCCACCGCAAGGCCACCAGCGACTATCTGGAATACCGCCGCGAGATCGAGGGCGTCGCCGCCGAATATGCCGCGCGCCGCGCCACCGCCGACGATCTGGCGCTGCTCGACCGCATCATGGCGCGCATGGACGAGGCGCACCGCACCGGCGACTTCGAGGCCGAGACCGAGATCGACGTCGAGTTCCACAACGCGGTGGGCGAGTGCGCGCACAACATCATCCTTTTGCACACGCTGCGCTCCTGCTACAGGCTGCTTTCGGAAGGCGTGTTCCAGAACCGGCTGCTGGTGTTCGCGCTGCCCGGCGCGCGCGAGGCGCTGCTTGCCCAGCACCATGCGATCCATGCGGCGGTGAAGGCCGGCGACCCGGAAGCCGCCCGCAGGGCCGCCATGGACCACATCACCTATGTCGAGCGCTCGATGGCGGAAGCCGAGCGCACCGGCGACTGGCAGCGCGTGTCGCGGCTCAGGCTGCGGCAGCGCGCCGGCACGGCGGAACCGGCACGCAGGAACAAACGCAACGGATAGGCCGCGGGCCTGGAACCAGGAAGACCGACCATGGGCATGCTCCTCACCATCGACGACCTCAAGCGGCAGGCGCGGCGGCGCGTGCCGAAGATGTTCTTCGACTATGCCGATTCGGGCGCGCTGACCGAAAGCACCTACCGCGCCAACGAGGAGGATTTTTCCAAGATCAAGCTGCGCCAGCGGGTGCTGGTGGACATGAGCAACCGTTCGCTCGCCTCCACCATGATCGGCGAGGAGGTGTCGATGCCGGTGGCTCTCGCCCCCACCGGCTCCACCGGCATGCAGCATGCCGACGGCGAGATGCTGGCGGCCCGGGCGGCCGAGGAATTCGGCGTGCCGTTCACGCTTTCCACCATGAGCATCTGCTCCATCGAGGACGTGGCCTCGGTGACGAAGAAACCGTTCTGGTTTCAGCTCTACGTCATGCGCGACAAGGACTTCGTCATCAACCTGATCGACCGCGCCAAGGCCGCCAAATGCTCGGCGCTGGTGCTGACGCTCGACCTGCAGATCCTCGCCCAGCGCCACAAGGACGTGCGCAACGGGCTGTCGGCGCCGCCCAAGCTGACGCTGCCCAACATGCTCGACATGGCGATCCGGCCGCGCTGGTGCATGGGCATGCTGGGCACGCAGCGCCGCACCTTCCGCAACATCGTCGGCCACGCCAAGAACGTGAAGGATCTCGCCTCGCTCTCCTCCTGGACCAACGAGCAGTTCGACCCGCAGCTTTCCTGGAAGGACGTGGAGTGGATCAAGGAGCGCTGGGGCGGCAAGCTGATCCTGAAGGGCATACTCGACAAGGAGGACGCCGAGATGGCGGCCAGGACCGGCGCCGACGCCATCATCGTCTCCAACCATGGCGGGCGCCAGCTCGACGGCGCGCCCTCCTCCATCTCGGTTCTGGAGGAGATCGCCGACGCGGTGGGCGACCGCATCGAGGTGCATATGGACGGCGGCATCCGCTCCGGCCAGGACGTGCT
>DAOKZN010000247.1:0-4156 GCA_035325625.1 Mesorhizobium sp.
GCAGCGCCTCGCCCGTCATGGTGGTGAGGTCGAGGTCGATGACGGCGTTGCGCGTCGTGCCGGGATCGGCCCGGACGGAGCGGATCAGCGCCATGCCGTCTCCGGCGACGATCTCGGGCAGCGTCACCGCGCCCGGCGTGAAGGAGGCGAGGTCGATGCCCAGCCATTCCGCCAGCGTGGCGTTGATATAGGTCACGCGCCCTTCCGGGTCGGCCGAGAAGAAGCCGGCCGGCGCATGGTCGAGATGGTCGATGGCCTTCTGGAGATCGAGGAAGAAGCGCTCCTGCTCGGCGCGCTCGCGCGAGATGTCGGCAAGCTTCCAGACCGACAGCGGCTGGCGCTGGCCCGGCACGGTGAAGGTGCGCGCCTGCACCCTGTACCAGCGGGCGCCCGGCTCCGCACCGGGGCGGATCGACTGGGCAAGCCGGAATTCCCCGTCGCCGGCCTGCCCGTCGCGCAGGCCGGAAGCCAGGCGGTAGATGATCGACGCCGCTTCGGGCACGTCGGAAAGCAGGCCCTCGACCGTCCTGATCTCGGCGGCGGAAGTCGCGCCGGTCATTTCCGCATAGGCGCGGTTGGCGTAGATGACGCGGCCCTTGGCGTCCGTGACCAGCAGGCCCTGCCCCGTGGAATCGATCAGGGCCCTGGACAGCTCGTCGCTCCCGGAGCGCGGAGTGACCTGGACGAAGCCGATGGCGGTGGCGAACAGGAAGCCGACGCCGATCATCGCCAGCACGCCGAGCAGCCCGAGCAGGAAGGGATCGCCGAATCTTTCACGGAAGATCGCGAAGACGATCGCCGCACCGGCCAGAACGACCATGAAGGCGATCAGCCGCGCGACCGCGCCGGGCCGCGTGCCCTGATCGACCATCGGCACGGGATAGAAATCACCGCCCGTCTGCTTGGCCATCTGCCTCTTACCCACGAATTCCTGCACCCGTTCCGCTTGGACCATATTCTACCTGCCCGGAAAAGGCCCCCGCTGCAAATGTCCGCGAAAAACGCCGCTCCGCCGCGCCGTCCGCGGGCGCGTTGCGTCGCACCTTCCACACTTGGATGAAAGGCAACTTGCAGCCGCCCGCCGCCACGGTCTAGTGTCGCCCGCACGGGCGAAGGGCGAGGGCAAGGCGATGCAGGACTGGTTGGACGGCATGGCAGGTCCGGGGTATGCGTCGGCCATCCTGTGGACCCTGGCCGCACTGATCCTGCTGGTCGTCGTGCTGCTGATCGTGAAGCTGGTCCGCAGCCTCACCTTCGGAACCTTCGTGGCCGGCGGCAGGAACCGCAAGACCCGGCTGGCGGTCATGGACGCCACGGCCGTGGACAGCCATCGGCGCCTCGTGCTGGTGCGCCGCGACGACATCGAGCATCTGCTTCTGATCGGCGGGCCGACCGACGTGGTGGTGGAACGAGATATACGCCTCGTGCCCATGCGGCGCCCCGCCCCTGCATCCGAGGGCGGCCATGCGCACCCCGCGCCCGCGGCACAGCGGCCGCGCCCGCAGCAGGCGGCGCCGGCATCCGTGCAGCGGCAGGCTCCGGCCGGCGCGCAGTACGTCGCGCCTGCCGCGTCGCCAGCCGTGGCCTCGCCACAGGCGCGGCAACAGCCGCCGGCAGCCGTCACGCCAGCGCCTCACCCGCCGCGCGTAGCGCCGGCCCAGCATCCGCACGGCGCGACAGACTCCGAGCCGCCGTCACGACCTGCGCCCTTGGCGCCGGTGACGATCGACGATACGCTGATGCGTGAGCTTGAAGTGTCGCTGGAGGAAGCGCCTGCCGCGGTGGCCACCGCCCCCGCGCCGAAATCGCCACCGTCGCTCGACGACGAGATGGCCAGGCTGCTGGGCGAGCTTTCCAACCACAAGAAATAGGCACCGCAAATAGGCGCGGCGGGCCGACGCGGGCCCGCAGTCGGTGGCGCCGAACGGCAGGCTGAAAAAGAACCGGCGCCCGATTCGGCACCGAGCGCCGGAATGGATGTAAGCCTCACAGCCCCTTTCAGGGCGACGCGGCTGCCTCAATCGTCGCGATAAACCTTCTCGCGGCGCTCGTGGCGCTCCTGTGCCTCGATCGACAAGGTGGCGATGGGGCGCGCGTCCAGGCGTTTCAGGGAGATCGGCTCGCCGGTCTCCTCGCAATAGCCGTAGGTGCCCTCGTCGATGCGCTGCAGCGCGGAATCGATCTTGGAGATCAGCTTGCGCTGCCGGTCCCGCGCCCGCAGTTCGATCGCGCGGTCGGTTTCCGACGAGGCGCGATCGGCGAGATCGGGGTGGTTGGCGTTTTCCTGCTGAAGGATTTCGAGGGTTTCGCGCGCTTCGCGCAATATGTCGTTCTTCCAGGTAACAAGCTTCTGCCGGAAGTATGACTTCTGCCGCTCGTTCATGAACGGCTCGTCTTCGGAGGGCACGTAATCGGAAGCAATAAATTCGCTCATTCGACTCACCCGACAACCCCAAAGTTTGGCGCCTATATATTCGCCGGTCGAAGCCTGTACAAGCGCAAACCGGCGCACGTTCACGTATTTGTCAGGACCTTGCTCCCGCCTGGGTTGCGGGCGTTCGCAGCACGCCGCGACGGCTGGCGTTGCGCACCGTTGCGGAGGCGGCTAGAGCTTGTCGGGACTGGCTGCAAGCCGCCGGAGGGCGCGGATGGCAAGGCTTTTTCTTCTCAGACATGCGAAAGCCGGGTGGGCCATGCCGGGCATGCGCGACTTCGACCGCGCGCTGGAAGCGTCGGGCGTCGCCGACGCCGAGCAGGTGGGGGAAGCGATGCGCGCCCATTCCTTCGTGCCCGACCTGACCCTGTGCTCGACCGCCGCGCGGGCGCGCCAGACGCTGGAAGGCATCGCCGGACATGCCGACACCGGCCGCGTGGTCTTTCTCGATGCGCTCTATACCCAGGATGCGGCAGGCTATCTTACAATGATACGCGAACACGGCAGTGCCGGGTCGCTTCTGGTCATCGGCCACAATCCGATGATGGAGGACCTCGCGGCCGCCGTTTCCGGCAGAGGCGCGCACGAGGCCCGCGCCATACTCGACTACGGCTTTCCCACCAGCGGCCTTGCCGTCATCAGCTTCGAGGGCAGCCTGGCGGCGGCCGCGCCCGGCGCCGGGAGGCTGGAGACTTTCCTCACCCCCGCAAGGCACTGAAAACCGCAGCCGCAGTGCCTATATGCGGTGGCCGCGGCTTGAGAGGGACCAATTGGCATCATCGCTGACCAGCTTTTCCGACGAGGCCCGCATCGCGCTCGACACGATCTCCGGCCGCGCCACCGGGCTCCTTTCGCCGTCGCTGCGCCTCGGCGTGACGGGCCTGTCGCGCGCCGGCAAGACGGTGTTCATCACCGCCCTCGTCCACAATCTGATCCATGGCGGGCGCCTGCCGCTGTTCGAGGCGCAGAAGTCCGGCCGCATCGCCCGCGCCTTCCTGGAGCACCAGCCCGACGATGCCGTGCCGCGCTTCCAGTACGAGGACCATGTCGCGGCCCTCGTGGATGAACGCATCTGGCCCGATTCCACGCGTGCCATCTCGGAACTCAGGCTCACCATCGAATACGAATCGGCATCCGGCTGGGGCCGCATGTTCTCGGCCGGCCGGCTGTCGGTGGACATCGTCGACTATCCCGGCGAATGGCTGCTCGACCTGCCGCTGCTCGGAAAATCCTTCGCCGATTTCTCGCGCGAGGCCTTCGAGCTGGCGGCGCTGCCCGTGCGGGCCGACCTCGCGCAGGAATGGCGCGGCCTGTCGGCCGGGATAGACGCACAGGCAGACGCCGACGAGATGACGGCGCGGCGCCTTGCCGACAGTTTTTCGGCCTATCTCATGGCCTGCAAGCATGACGAGCGGGCGCTGTCGACCCTGCCGCCGGGCCGCTTCCTCATGCCCGGCGACATGGAGGGTTCGCCGGCGCTGACATTCGCGCCCCTGCCCCATATCGGCGAAGGACACGCCCGACCGGGCTCGCTGCAGGCGATGATGGAGCGGCGCTACGAAGCCTACAAGACGCATGTGATAAAGCCCTTCTTCCGCGAGCATGTCGCGCGCCTCGACCGGCAGATCGTGCTGATCGACGCGCTCCAGGCGCTCAATGCCGGCCCGGGCGCCATGGCCGACCTGGAACGCGCGGTGACGGAGATCCTCGCCTGCTTCCGCC
>DAOKZN010000248.1:0-4139 GCA_035325625.1 Mesorhizobium sp.
GCCCGCGCGGCTCGTAGACATGGCGCTCGAAGAAGAAGCCGGTCAGCCGGAACGCGTCCTCCACCGCCGCCGCGTCGGCGCGCAGGGCCGCACCCCTTTGCAGGAAGGTCGGCAGCGGCAGCATCCTGTCGTGCCACGGCGCGCCGGCCTCGCGCGAGACGGCACGGCCGGATTTCGGCGAAACGTAGACCAGATCGGCGCGCCCGCCGGTGGCCGCGCATTCGGAAAGGTCCAGCCCGAAGCCGAGTTCGTCCAGCACCAGAAGCTCGAAGCGCGCCACCAGCTCGCCGGCGGCGCCGGCATCGTCGAGATGCGCGATCATCAGGCAGAGCGTCTCGTAGAGCACGGCATGGGCGTCGCGCTCGGGCAGGAGCCGCAGATGCGCGGCCAGCACCTGCAGGCCGTAGACGGCCACCGCGCTGTCCATCAACCGGGCGGCGTTCATCTCCAGCGCCTCGGCCTGGAAGGTGCCGAGATGCTCGTCGAGGCGCGCGCGCCAGACAAGGTCGACGCGATTGCCGGGCTGGAGCACCGGCTGCAGCCGGCGCGAGCGGCCGCCGCGCACCAGGCCGAGATGGCGGCCGTGGGCGCGCGTCATCACCTCCAGTATGGCGCTGGTCTCGCCATGCCTGCGGGTGCCCAGGATGATTCCTTCGTCGCGCCATTCCATGGGCGGAGCATTTCACCCCTTCGGCGGCGAAATCAAGGATGGCAGGGCACTCACCCCTGCGGGAAGTCCAGCCCCATCTCGCGATAGCGCTCGGGGTCGTCGCCCCAGTTCTCGCGCACCTTCACGAACAGGAACAGATGCACCTTCTGCTCCAAGATCTCGCCGATCTCCTTGCGCGCGGCCTCGCCGATGGCGCGGATGGTCTCGCCCTTGTGGCCGAGGACGATCTTCTTCTGGCTGTCGCGCTCGACATAGATGACCTGCTCGATGCGCACCGAGCCGTCCTTCTTCTCCTCCCACTTCTCCGTCTCGACATGGGAGGAATAGGGAAGCTCCTGATGCAGCCTGAGATACAGCTTCTCGCGGGTGATCTCGGCGGCGAGCTGGCGCATCGGCAGGTCCGAGATCTGGTCTTCCGGGTAGTACCAGGGCCCGGCCGGAAGGGCCTGCGCCAGATAGTCCAGCAGGTCGCCGCAGCCGGAGCCGGTCAGCGCCGAGACCATGAAGGTGCGCTCGAAGGCCACCCGCTCGTTGGCCGCGCCGGCCAGCGCCAGCAGCGTCTCCGGCTTCACCCGGTCCACCTTGTTGAGCACCAGCACCTTGGGCTGGCGCACCTCGCCCAGCCGGTCGAGGATGGCGTCGGCATCGCCCTTGATGCCGCGCTCGGCGTCGATCAGCAGCAGCACCATGTCGGCGTCCTTGGCGCCGCCCCAGGCGGTGGTGACCATGGCCGTGTCCAGCCGCCGACGCGGCTTGAAGATGCCGGGCGTGTCCACGAACACGATCTGCGCGGCGCCATGGGTGGCGATGCCGCGCACCAGCGCGCGCGTCGTCTGCACCTTATGGGTGACGATGGAGACCTTGGTGCCGACCAGTTGGTTGACGAGGGTGGACTTGCCGGCATTGGGCGCGCCGATCAGCGCCACGAAGCCCGAGCGGGTGGCGGGGGGAGTTGCCTCGGGGGCGGTCATGTCTCGTTTTCCTCATCCTGCCCGGCCCAGACGCCTTCGCGCCGCAGGAAGGCGGTTGCCGCCGCCTCCTCGGCGGCGCGGCGCGAGCCGCCCTCGCCGAAGGACGGGTCGAAGCCGGCCACCCGCACCGAGACGGTGAAGACGGGCTCGTGGTCGGGCCCCTCGCGCTTCTCGATCGCGTAGACGGGGCGCGCATCGCCGGTCTTGGCCACCCATTCCTGCAGTTCGGACTTGGGGTTGCGCGGCTTGTCCACGACCATGCGCGAACGGGGCCGCCAGTAGCGCAGCACGAAGCTTCTGGCAGGTTCCAGCCCGCCGTCGAGGTAGATCGCCGCGATCAGGGCCTCGACCGCGTCGGCCAGATAGTTGCCGCCGGCACCGCGCGAGCGGGCCTTCAACGCGGCGTCGGCGCGCACCAGCCCTTCCAGCCCCATCTCGACGCCGATCTCGGAGCAGGTGCGGGCATCGACCAGCGCGTTGAAGCGCGGCGCGATCTCGCCTTCGCGCGCGTCGGGAAACAGGCGGAACAGCATGTCGGCCACGATGAGGCCGAGCACGCGGTCGCCGAGGAACTCCAGCCTTTCGTTGTTGGCGGCCGCCTTGACCGCGCTGGAATGGGTCAGCGCCGTCTCAAGCAGCCGCAGGTCGCGGAAGGCGTAGCCGGTGGCGGCGGCCACCGTGCGCGCCAGCACATCGCCCGTCGGCCGCTTCAGCCCCATCAGTGGACGGAATTGAACAGGCGCGAGGCGCGCATCTCGGACGGCCACTTCCAGATCTCCAGCGGGCTGGCGCCGTCGGCGATCGAGAAGAAGATGATGTTGGCGCGGCCGACCAGGTTGTCGTACGGGACGTAGCCCACCGTGAACCGGCTGTCGCTGGAATTGTCGCGGTTGTCGCCCATCATGAAATAGTGGCCTTCCGGCACCACGAACTCGCGCGTGTTGTCGCCGATGCCGTTGGGCGTCAGGTCCAGCGTGTCGTAGGACACGCCGTTGGGCAGCGTCTCGCGGTAGACGTCGACGGGACGGTCCACCTCGGTGATGTCGGGATTGTCGATCTGGCCCACCTTCTCGCGCTGCACGCCGACGCCGTTGATGAAAAGCTGGCCGTCGCGCATCTGGATACGGTCGCCCGGCAGGCCGACGACGCGCTTGATGTAGTCGATCGACGGGTTCGGCGGGAACTTGAACACCGCCACGTCGCCGCGCTTGGGCTCGGAGCCCCAGATGCGGCCGGAGAACAGGTCGGGGCCGAAGGGCAGCGAATAGCGCGAGTAGCCGTACGCCCATTTGGTCACGAACAGATAGTCGCCTTCAAGCAGGGTCGGCCGCATAGAGCCCGAGGGAATCGAGAACGGCTGGAACAGGAAGGTGCGGATGACCAGCGCCAGGACGAGCGCCTGGACGATGACGCTCACGGTCTCGCCGAGCCCGCCGGTTTTCTTCTGCGATTTGTCAGCCACGCTCATCTCGTCCTCGATTGTGCGATGTGTATAGAGTCTCGGCGTGCCCGGGGCAACGCCATTGACCCCCGGCAGAAACCTTCACTGTGGCCCTTGTGCGACGGGAAGCGCCTCGATGATCACAAAGGCTTGAGCCAGCGGATAGTCGTCGCTGATGGTGAGGTGGACGGCGGCGCGGTGGCCGGCGGGCAGCATGCGCGCGAGCCGCGCCGCGGCACCCCCGCTCAATGCCAGGGTGGGCATGCCGCCGTCGAGGTTGACCACCTCCATCTCGCGCCAGAACACGCCCTGCGAGATGCCGGTGCCGAGCGCCTTCGCGCAGGCTTCCTTGGCGGCGAAGCGCTTGGCGTAGGTGGCGATCCGGTCGCGCCGGCTTTCCGCGCGCTCCCGCTCGGCCGGCGTGAAGACGCGGCAGACGAAGCGGTCGCCATGGCGCTCGATCGACCGCTCGATGCGGCGGATGTCGATCAGGTCGGAGCCGATGCCGAGGATCATTGCGCGGCGGAACCGATACCGCCGGCCGCGCCGGGCACCTTGCCGCCGCGCAGGCGCGCCCGCTCGGCCAGCCGGCGGCGGCGCTGCTCGCGGAAGGCGCCCATGGCCCAGCGCGTGACGCCGTAGAACAGCAGGCCGAAGGCGATGCCGAGCGGAACGGCGCCCACGGCCATCGGCTCCAGGATCGGGTGCCACAGCTGCGCGAAGGACAAATGGTGCAGCATGTCGCCCAGGTTCGCAGGCGGGCCGTGGGAAGGCGCGTGCTGGTGCAGGATGAACTTGCCGGTTTCCCAGGAGGCGCCCCACAGGAGCGGCACGGTCAGCGGATTGCCCCCCACCGCGGCGCCGAGCACGGCGGCCACGAGATTGCCCGCGATGACCCAGCAGATGATGGCGGCGACGATGAAATGCAGCCCGAGCGGGAAGAAGGAGGCGAAGACGCCCGCCGCCACGCCTGCGGCCACGGCGTGCGGGGAAGCGTTGAGGCGCAGGATGCGCTTGGAGAAATATTGCAGCGAGCGCGAGAAGGAGCGGCGCGGCC
>DAOKZN010000249.1:0-4135 GCA_035325625.1 Mesorhizobium sp.
GCGGTGGAATCGCTGTTCAGCCTGTGGCTGGAATTCATGCGCCAGCATCTGTCCACCGCCGTGGCGCTGATGCTGCTGGTGCCGACGGCGCTGACCCTGGACCTGCGCATGTCGATGGTGCTTCTGGTGCTCGGCGTGCTCTATTTCGCCATCGGCCGGCTGGTCATGCGCCGCACCAAGGAAGGCCAGGCCAGCGTCGAGCGGCACTACCATACCGTGTTCGCCCATGTGACGGATTCGGTCAGCAACGTCGCCGTGCTGCAAAGCTACAACCGCATCGGCCACGAGACCGAGGCGCTCAAGCGCTATGTCCGCGACCTGCTCGACGCGCAGTACCCGGTGCTCGACTGGTGGGCTCTGGCCAGCGCGCTGCACCGGCTGTCCTCGACCATCTCGATGATGGTGGTGCTGATGATCGGCGCCTATCTGGTCACCCATGGCGAGTTGCGCATCGGCGACGTCATCGCCTTCACCGGCTTCGCCACGCTGCTGATCGCCCGGCTGGATCAGGTGTCGTCCTTCGTCAACCAGATCTCGGAGGCGCGCGCCAAGCTGGAGGACTTCTACCGGCTGGAGGATTCGGCGGTGGAGGAAGCCGAGCCGGAGGGGCTGCGCGACCTCGGTGCCGTGACCGGCCATGTCCGTTTCGAGAATGTCGGCTTCGAGTTCGCCGATTCCTGCCAGGGCGTGGACGACGTCTCCTTCGAGGTGCAGGCGGGCCAGACCGTGGCCATCGTCGGCCCGACCGGAGCCGGCAAGACCACGCTCATCAACCTGCTGCAGCGCGTCTACACGCCCGAGCGCGGCCGCATCCTCATCGACGGCATCGACACGCGCACGGTGACGCGCGCCTCGCTGCGCCATTCCATCGCAACCGTGTTCCAGGACGCCGGCCTGCTCAACCGCTCGATCGAGGACAATATCCGCCTCGGCCGCGCCGACGCCACCTATGAGGACGTCCATGCCGCGGCCGAAGCCGCCGTGGCCCAGGATTTCATCCTCGCCAAGAGCGGCGGCTACGACACCGTGGTCGGCGAACGCGGCGGCCAGCTTTCCGGCGGCGAGCGCCAGCGCATCGCGATCGCGCGCGCGGTGCTCAAGGATGCCCCGATCCTCGTTCTGGACGAGGCCACCAGCGCGCTGGACGTCGAGACCGAAGGCCGCGTCAAGGAAGCCATCGACGACCTGCGGCGTGGCCGCACCACCTTCATCATCGCCCACCGCCTCACCACCGTGCGCGACGCCGACCTCGTCGTGTTCATGGACAAGGGTAGGGTGGTGGAGATGGGCGGCTTCGCCGAGCTTTCGCTGCGCAACGGCCGTTTCGCCGCGCTCCTGCGGGCCGGCGGCCTGCTCAACGACGAGGAGGTGCGGCGCCTGGCGCACATCTCCATGCACGACGAGGCGGCCTGACGCCGTTCCCGGCGGCTGGCTGCGACGATATCCGCGTGCGCCGAGATTGCCGCGAGGCCGGCCGCGGGCTATGTAACGGGCCATGAGCGATACGAGTGCGCGCCCGTCGAACTGGGCGGACATAGCCAACCCCACCCGCTTCATCGCACTGGCCGACCGGCTGGTGCCGTGGCTCGCCGTGCTTTCGGCTCTGCTGCTGGCGCTCGGCCTCTACATGAGCTTCGCTGCGCCGGAGGACTACCAGCAGGGCAGCACGGTGCGCATCATGTACATCCACGTGCCTTTCGCCTGGCTCGCCATGATGTGCTACACGCTGATGGCGATCTCGGCCCTGGGCACGCTGGTGTGGCGCCATCCGCTGGCCGACGTGGCGCTGAAGTCGGCGGCGCCGATCGGTGCCGTCTTCACCGCGCTGGCGCTGGTCACCGGCTCCATCTGGGGCAAGCCGATGTGGGGCACCTGGTGGGTGTGGGACGCAAGGCTCACTTCCGTCTTCGTACTGTTCCTGATGTATCTCGGCATCATTGCGCTGACGCGCGCGCTGGACGAACCTGGCCGTTCCGCCTGGGCCGCGGCCATCATGACGCTGGTCGGCTTCGTCAACATTCCCATCATCAAGTTCTCGGTCGAATGGTGGAACACGCTGCACCAGCCGGCCTCGGTGTTCCGGCTGGACGGGCCGACCATCGACCCCAGCCTGCTGCGCCCGCTTCTGGTGATGGCGCTGGGCTTCACGGTGCTGTTCTTTGCCCTGCACCTGACGGCGATGCGCACCGAGATCCGCCGCCGCCGTGTCGCCGCCATGCGCCGTCTGGCCGCCCGGCGCGCCGAAGCCTGAAGGCGCCACCGGCATGAAGCGCTCCGAGGTCAACGCCATCATCCGCGAGGCCGACGCCTTCATCCGCTCCTTCGGCTACGTGCTGCCGCCCTTCGCCTACTGGACGCCGGAGGAAATGAAGGCGCGCCGGCAAAGCTCCGCCGGCCTCTTCGAGGCCAGGCTGGGCTGGGACATCACCGATTACGGGCAGGGCAGGTTCGACCGGCTGGGCCTTTTCCTGTTCACCGTGCGCAACGGCCGCCTGGAGGACATGAAGAAGGGTGCCGGCATGCTCTATGCCGAGAAGATCATGATCTCGCGCAAGGACCAGCTCTCGCCGATGCACCGTCACGTCGTCAAGGCGGAGGACATCATCAATCGCGGCGGCGGCAAGCTGGTGCTGGAACTGTTCATGCCGGACGCGGACGGCGGCATCGACCCGCGGGCGGAGGTTTCCGTGCCGGTCGACGGCACCGTTCGCAGGTTGCCCGCCGGCGGACTGCTCAAGCTCGACCCCGGCGAAAGCGTGACGTTGCTTCCCGGCGTCTGGCATGCCTTCTGGGCGGAAGCCGGGGATGTGCTGATCGGCGAGGTCTCCACCGTCAACGACGACCTGACCGACAACATCTTCCGCGAGCCGATCGGGCGCTTCTCCGACATCGAGGAGGACGCCGCGCCCCTGCACCTGCTGGTCTGCGATTACGAACGCTGGCTGCGCTGATTAGCCGGCAGCTGAAGCCTCTCGTCGGTGGCTTCGGGAGCAATCGTTCGTAAAAAGCGAACGATTCCACACATATTATGCGTTGGATTGTCTATATGGAGAATGCAATTCCGGTGCTGGCCAGCATTGGAGCATATCATGCCCTCGATTTCCCACGCCGCGGATCGCCAGCCCGACGCTTCGCATCAGCCTTCGGCGTCCGCCGGCTTCGGCAAGCCGACCGTTCGGGCCGGCATCGTGCTCGCTGCCGTCGTTGCCTCGGCGGCGTTCTCGGTCCGCAGCCTGCCGGGCCTCGGCATCTTCAGCCCGATGATCCTGGCCGTGGTCGTCGGCATGGTGGTGGCCAACGTTGTCGGCGCGCCGGCGCATGCCCGGCCCGGCATCGCCTATTGTCAGCGCAACGTGCTGCGCTACGCCATCGTACTGCTCGGCTTCCAGTTGACGGCAACCCAGGTCGCCTCCATCGGCATGGGTGGCGTCGGCGTCGTGGCGCTGACGCTCGCCGCCACCTTCTGCTTCACCGTCTGGCTGGGGCGTGTGCTGCATGTGGATCGCAAGCTGACCGAACTGATCGCGGCCGGCACCTCCATCTGCGGCGCTTCCGCCGTGGTGGCCGCCAATGCTGTGACCTCGGCCCGCGACGAGGACGTCGCCTACGCCGTGGCGGCGGTGACCATGTTCGGCACCATCGCCATGCTCGGCTACCCGCTGGCCGCGCCCTTTCTCGGCCTTGGCCAGCACGCATTCGGCCTATGGTCAGGCGCCTCCATCCACGAGATCGCACAGGTCATCGGCGCCAGCTTCCAGGTGGGGCCGCAGGCCGGCGAAATCGGCACGATCGCAAAACTGGCGCGCGTCACCCTGCTGGCGCCTGTGGTCATCACGCTGGGCATCCTGGCTGCCCGCAACCGCAGGGGTGAAACCGCCGCCCGGCCGCCGATGCCATGGTTCGTCGTTGCCTTCGTCGGCGCGGTGGCGGTCAACAGCGTGGTCGCCATCCCCGGCGAGATCAAGCAGGTGATCGTGCTCGCCACCACCTTCATGCTGACGGTGGGCCTTGCCGCCATGGGCCTGCAGACCAATGTCTCGGCCATCCGCTCGCGCGGCCTGCGCCCCTTGCTGCTTGCGCTTTCGGCATTTGTCTTTATCGCTTGCTTCAGCCTGACGCTGGTGAAGCTGACGGC
>DAOKZN010000250.1:0-4131 GCA_035325625.1 Mesorhizobium sp.
TTCCCGAAGGCGGCCTGTTCATCGCCCACGGCATCGCCATTCCCGTGCTGATGGCGGTGGCCGTCGGCATCGTCATGACCTTCGTCACCAACCGCACGCGCTTCGGCCGCTATGTCTTCGCCATCGGCGGCAATCCGGAAGCGGCCAACCTCGCCGGCATCAACACGCGCTGGATAACGGTCAAGGTGTTCATGATCATGGGCGTGCTGGCGGCGATCAGCGCCGCCATATCGTCGGCGCGGCTCAACGCCTCGACCAATGCGCTCGGCACGCTGGACGAGCTGCTGGTCATCGCCGCCGCCGTCATCGGCGGCACCTCGCTGGCCGGCGGCTCCGGCACGGTGCTGGGTGCCATGCTGGGCGCACTGCTGATGCAGTCGCTGCAGTCGGGCATGGTGCTGCTCGGCATCGATTCACCGCTGCAGAGCATCGTCGTCGGCACGGTTCTGGTCATCGCCGTGTGGCTCGACACCGTCTACCGCAAGCGCGTCTGAGGCAGGGAGGAACGATCATGGCCAACACCGTGCAGACCCGCGCGCCCGACGAGGTGCCGCTGGTGGACCTGAGGAACATCTCCATCGCCTTCGGCGGCATCCGCGCCGTGGACGACGCCTCCGTCGACCTTTATCCGGGCGAGGTGATGGCGCTGCTGGGCCACAACGGCGCCGGCAAGTCGACGCTCATCAAGATCCTCTCCGGTGCCTACAAGCGCGATTCCGGCCAGATCTTCGTCAATGGCGAGGAAGCGACCATCGCCAACCCGCGCGACGCCAAGAAATACGGCATCGAGACGATCTACCAGACGCTGGCGCTGGCCGACAATGTGGACGCGGCCGCCAACCTGTTTCTCGGCCGCGAACTGATGACGAGCTGGGGCACGCTGGACGACGTGGCCATGGAGGCGGAGGCGCGCAAGGTGATGGGCCGGCTCAATCCGCGCTTCCAGCGCTTCAAGGAGCCGGTGGTCAAGCTCTCCGGCGGCCAGCGGCAGTCGGTGGCGATCGCGCGCGCCATCCTTTTCAACGCGCGTATCCTCATCATGGACGAGCCGACCGCGGCGCTTGGCCCGCAGGAGACGGCGCAGGTCGGCGAACTGGTCAAGCAGCTCAAGGCCGACGGCATCGGCATCTTCCTGATCAGCCACGACATCCACGACGTGTTCGATCTGGCCGACCGCGTCTGCGTGATGAAGAACGGCCAGGTCGTCGGCACGGCGCGTACGCAGGACGTCACCAAGGACGAGGTGCTGGGCATGATCATCCTCGGCAAGTGCCCGCCCGGCGCCATACCCGGTCCCGGCGCGCTGAGGGTCGCGGCCTGACAATTTAGCCGGCTGCTTTCTGCTTCGCGGGGATATGCCAGCCGCGCCAGACGTTTGGCGTGGGCATTGTGTTGGCCGGGGGAGTTGCTATGAAAGGATGGAGACTGTTCTCATAGGTTGCGGCCGCCTTTGAAGAAGCTCTTTCCGATCGTCGCCTTCATCGCCGTCGCGCTGATCAGTCTTGCGATGGCCGGCTTCGCATATTTCGCCACCCAGGAGGCGGCGCGCATCAAGTTCGAGGCGACGGCGGACGACGCGCTGAATCGCATCGAAAGCCGAGTCGACCTGCATCTGTCGCTGCTGCGGGCGACGCAGGCCCTGTTCGACGCCCGCGGCGGCAAGGTTTCGGCCAGCGAGTTCAAGGCGTTCTTCGACGCGCTCGACATAGACGGCAATTTCGCCGGCCTGCGCGGCATCGGCTATCTGCGGCTGGTCAGGGCCGGCGACGAGGCGGTGGCCGAGCGCGAGATCCGGCAGGCTCTCGGCATCGACCGCGAGGTCTATCCCGCCTCCGACCAGCCTTGGCGGGCGCCGATCCTGCTGTTCGAGCCGCTCGATTCCGGCAACACCGCCGCCATCGGCTACGACATGATGAGCGATCCGGTCCGGCGCGCTGCGATCGAGAAGGCGATGCAGGACAACAGGCAGCACGCCACCGGGTCGGTGATGCTCGGCGAAGGCACCGGGGCCGACAGGGCCTATCCCGGCTTTCTGGTGTTCGTGCGGCTGGAGGTGGAGACCTCGCCGGACGGCATCGCGGCCTCCACCCCGGCGACGGCGGGGTTCCTTTATGCCGCCTTCCGGGCCGGCGACCTGTTCCAGACGGCGCTGGCCAAGGCGCCGCTCCTGCCGGTCAACGTGGAGGTCTACGACGATGCCGTGGACCCCGAGAACCTGATGTTCCGCTCGCAGGCGCCGCCCGCCTCCTCGATCGGCGACCGGCTGCGGGCCACCCGCCGGATCGAGGTGGCCGGCCAGTCCTGGACCATCCTGTTCCGGCCGACCGACGGCTTCACCGTGCCGTCCTCGCGCATCGTTCCCATCATGCTCGGCCTGTTCGGGCTGCTGCTGGCGGGCGCCATCGCGCTGGTGGCGCGCTATCAGGAGCGGGCCTACGACGCGGTCTCGCAACTGCACGAGGCGACCGAGAAGAGCCTGCTCGAAAAGGACCTGATGCTTCAGGAGATGAAGCACCGCATCAAGAATTCCATCGCCCGGGTGCTGGCCATCTCGCGCCAGACGGCGGCGGGGACGACCGACATGCGCGAATTCGCCAGCTCCTTCGCCGCCCGGCTCCAGGCCATGGCCGCCTCGCAGGACATGCTGACCCGCTCGCGCTGGCAGAAGGCCGACCTTGAGGATCTGCTGCGCATCGAGCTTGGCCAGGTGTTCGGCAAGGATCTGCCCGACGGGCTGCTGTCCGGGCCGCAGGTGCTGCTCGACGAGACCACCACCCAGGCGCTGGGACTTACCTTCCACGAACTGGCCACCAACGCGCTGAAATATGGCGAGGCGGCCAACTCGGTCGGCGCGCTGAGGGTGAGCTGGAAGGTCGAGGGGGCGAAGCAGGCGCGGACGCTGGTGCTCAACTGGCGGGAATCGGGTCAGACCGCGCTGGAAGCGCCCGCCAAGACCGGCTTCGGCACCCGGCTCATCGACATGAACATCACGCGCGAGCTGAATGGTACGATCAGCCGCGAGTTCCGCAGCGACGGCCTCAAGGTGACGATCCGGATTCCGCTGGCGTCCTGACGCGGCGGCGCATCGGCATTCTTCGCAGCGCAATGAAAACGGGAGCCGGCTTGCGCCGGCTCCCGGTTGCGTTCCTGCGCGGTGCGCAGGTCAGTTGCAGCGGGCGGTGTAGATGCGGCCCGTGCGCGGGTTGCGATACTGGCAGTAGCCGTTGCGCAGGTTGCGGACCAGGAGGCCGGAACCGGCGCCTACCGCGGCACCGATGGCGGCGCCTTTCCAGCCACCGACCGCACCGCCGATGACTGCTCCGGCAGCGGTGCCGACGCCGACATCCTGCTCGGTCGTGGTGCAACCGCTGAGTGCAGCCATTACCGCCACAGCGATCATCATCTTGCGCATCAATTTGATCCTCTCACTTTTGTCCCTCGCTTTGCAGCCTCGTTTCTCTAGCACGAGCCGGAGCGCTTTTCCTGCCCGAATCTGATCTTGGCTAAGATAGTCTTTTTCAGGGCAGCGCCGGCGGGGCCCGGGCGACAGGCCGGCGGGCTCGGCTCAATCGGTCTCGAAATTGCCGTGCGGCACGGTGAGGCTGTATTGCAGCCGGTCGCCGGCGATGTCGAGGGTGGCGGCGCCGTTGAGCGAGACCGGCACCACGCGCTCCAGCGCCACCGAGCCGAACCGCTTCCGGCCGGGCTTGCGCTCGCCGTCGGGCAGGCGCTCGGTCCAGACCAGCGACAGCGCTGGCTCGCCCGCGCCGTCCAGCCCGGCGGTGACCTCCACCACCCCCTCGGGGTGAGAAAGGGCGCCGTAGCTCACCGAATTGACGGCCAGTTCATGCATGGCCAGCCCGATATGCAGGGCGGCGTTGGGGTTCAGGAAGGGGTTGGCGCCCTGGAAGCGCAGGTTCCGCTCGGGGTCGGCCCCGTAGCGCCCCACCTGGCCCGTCACCAGCTCGCGAAGCTGCGCGCCGCGCCAGTTGGAGGAGGTGACGAGGTCCTGAGACGAGGCGAGCGACTGCAGCCGCCCGCGGAAGCGCGCCAGGAAATCGGAGATGCTGTCGGAGTGCCGGCCGGTCTGGCTGGCGATGCTCTGGATGATGGCGAGCAGGTTCTTGGAGC
>DAOKZN010000251.1:0-4127 GCA_035325625.1 Mesorhizobium sp.
TGCAGGTGCTGAAGGCCGGCATCGAGAAGGCCGGCAAGGCCGACGACACCGCCGCAGTCGCCACCGCGCTGAAGGACGGCCAGCCGATCCAGACCGCCATCGGCAAGCTCACCTATGGCGAGAACGGCGATCTTTCCTCGCCGAGCTTCTCCCTGTTCAAGTGGGAAGACGGCAAGATCGTTTCCGCCGAGTGATTTCCGCAGCGTCGTGCGGCCGGGTGAAAGCACCTGGCTGCACGATGCGGCCAAGACGGATCGAAGAAGAAGGGCCGGGGCGAAGCTTCTGCCCTTTTTTCGTTGGCGGCTAAATCGCCGCCGGCGTCAGCGGCCGCCGAAGATGGCCGAGCCGACCCTGACGCTGGTGGCGCCGAAGGCGACCGCCGTCTCGTAGTCGCCCGACATGCCCATGGACAGCCTTTCCACGCCCGCCTGCCGCGCCAGCTTCTCCAGCAGGGCGAAATGCGGGCCGGGGTTCTCGCCGGCCGGCGGAATGCACATCAGCCCCTCGATGTCGAGGCCGTGCACCTCGCGGCAGCGCTTCACGAATGCCACGGCCTCCTTCGGCTCGATGCCGGCCTTCTGCGGCTCGGAGCCGGTGTTGACCTGCACGTAGAGCCGCAGCGTGCGGCCCTGCTTGGCGATCTCCCTGGCCAGCTCGGCGGCGATCTTCTCGCGGTCCACGGTCTCGATGACGTCGAACAGCGCCACCGCGTCCCTGGCCTTGTTGGATTGCAGCGGGCCGATCAGGTGCAGCTCGATGCCGGGAAATTCCTCGCGCAGCGCCGGCCATTTGGTCTGCGCCTCCTGCACGCGGTTCTCGCCGAACACGCGCTGGCCGGCTTCGAGCACGGGGCGGATGGCTTCGGCGCCGAAGGTCTTGGAGACGGCCACCAGCGTCACCGCGCCCTCAGGGCGCTTGGCCTCGCGCGCTGCGGCGGCGATGCTGGCCCTGACCGTTGCAAGTTGCGCGACCGCGTCGTTCATGTCCCGTTACGTCCTGTTCCTGCTGTTTTTGCCGGGCGTTCCGGCCCATATGGTTGACGGGTTCCCCAAAGCGTGGTGAAGACCCGGACCATGTTCCGAGCCGCCGGCAGCCGCCTGCGGCGTCCCGCATGCTTTGTAAGTGAAAAACCGGCCATGGCAACCGAACGATACAATCCACGCTCTTCAGAGCCCAGGTGGCAGAAGGCCTGGGAGGAAAAGAAGCTCTTCGAGGCGAAGAACGACGATCCGCGGCCGAAATACTACGTGCTGGAGATGTTCCCCTATCCGTCCGGGCGCATCCATATCGGCCACACGCGCAACTACACGATGGGCGACGTGGTGGCCCGCTACAAGCGCGCCAAAGGCTTCAACGTGCTGCACCCGATGGGCTGGGACGCCTTCGGCATGCCGGCCGAGAACGCGGCCATGCAGAACAAGGTCCATCCCAAGGACTGGACCTACGAGAATATCGCCACCATGCGCGAGCAGCTCAAGATGATGGGCCTGTCGCTCGACTGGTCGCGCGAGTTCGCCACCTGCGACGTGGACTACTACCACCGCCAGCAGATGCTGTTCCTCGACATGTTCGAGAAGGGGCTGGTCACCCGCAAGGTATCCAAGGTCAACTGGGACCCGGTGGACATGACGGTGCTGGCCAACGAGCAGGTCATAGACGGGCGCGGCTGGCGCTCGGGCGCGCTGGTGGAGCAGCGCGAGCTGACGCAATGGTTCTTCAAGATCACCGACTATTCGCAGGACCTGCTGGATTCGCTCGACCATCTGCCGGAATGGCCGGAGAAGGTGCGCGTCATGCAGCAGAACTGGATCGGTCGCTCCGAGGGGCTGCTGATCCGCTGGGCGCTGGCCGAAGGCACCGCACCGGAAGGCGAGAGCGAGCTGGAGGTCTACACCACCCGTCCCGACACCATCTTCGGCGCCTCCTTCATGGCCATCGCCGCCGACCATCCGCTGGCCAGGAAGGTGGCGCGCGAAAACCCGGCCCTCGCCGCCTTCATCGAGGACGTGCATCACATGGGCACCTCGGTCGCGGCGCTGGAGACGGCGGAGAAGAAGGGCTTCGACACCGGCATCCGCGTGGTGCATCCCTTCGACGAGAGCTGGACGCTGCCGGTCTACGTCGCCAACTTCGTGCTGATGGACTACGGCACCGGCGCCATCTTCGGCTGCCCGGGCCACGACCAGCGCGACCTCGACTTCGCCAACAAATACGGCCTGCCGGTCACCCCCGTAGTGCTGCCGGAGGGCGCGGATGCCGCCGCCTTCCAGATCACCGAGGAGGCCTATACCGACGAGGGCGTGATGATCAATTCGCGCTTCCTCGACGGCATGACCCCGGAAGCGGCCTTCGACGAGGTGGCGAACCGGCTGGAGCAGCGCGCCGCAGGCAGCCGGCCGATGGCCGAGCGCAAGGTGCAGTTCCGCCTGCGCGACTGGGGCATCTCGCGCCAGCGCTACTGGGGCTGCCCGATCCCGATGATCCATTGCGAGGCCTGCGGGACAGTGCCGGTGCCGCGCGCCGCCCTGCCGGTCAAGCTGCCCGACGACATCGACTTCGACAAGCCCGGCAACCCGCTCGACCGCCACCCGACTTGGCGTAAGGTGAAATGCCCGAAATGCGGCGGCGACGCGCGCCGCGAGACCGACACCATGGACACCTTCGTCGATTCGTCCTGGTATTTCGCCCGCTTCACCGCGCCGTGGGAGAACGAGCCGACCGATCCGAAGGCCGCCAACGAATGGCTGCCGGTGGACCAGTATATCGGCGGCATCGAGCACGCCATCCTGCATCTGCTCTATTCGCGCTTCTTCACCCGCGCCATGCGCGAGACCGGCCATCTCGACCTTGCCGAGCCGTTCAAGGGCCTGTTCACGCAGGGCATGGTGGTGCACGAGACCTACAAGGCCGCCGACGGCCGCTGGCTGGCGCCGACCGAGGTGCGGCTGGAGAGCGAGGGCGCTACGCACCGCGCCGTCGAGATCGCCACCGGCAGTCCGGCCGAGATCGGGCCGCTGGAGAAGATGTCGAAGTCCAAGAAGAACACGGTGAGCCCGGAGGAGATCACCGACGGCTACGGCGCCGACACCGCGCGCTGGTTCATGCTGTCGGATTCGCCGCCGGAGCGCGACGTGGAATGGACGGACGACGGCGCCGCCGGCGCGCACCGCTTCGTGCAGCGCGTCTGGCGCATCGTCTCCACCGCGGCCGGCGAGCTGGCGGGCGTGGCGCCCGCTTCGTCTCGCGACGGGGCCGCCGGAGCCCTGTCCAGGGCCGCGCACAAGGCGCTGAAGGCGGTGGGCGAGGACATCGAGAAGCTGGCCTTCAACCGGGCGATCGCCCGCATCTACGAGCTGGCCAACGTGCTTTCGGGACCGGCCGGCGAGATCGCCGAGGGGCGCGGCGACGCCGCGCTGAAGGCCGCGGCGCGCGAGGCGGCGGAGATCCTCGTCCATCTCGTCGCCCCGATCATGCCGCATCTGGCCGAGGAGTGCTGGGCTACGCTGGGCGGCAGGGATCTGGTGGCCGAGCGGCCCTGGCCCGAATTCGACCCCGCGCTGGTGGTGGACAACGAGATCACCTATCCGGTGCAGATCAACGGCAAGAAGCGCGGGGATTTGACAATTGCCCGCGACGCGGATCAAGCTGCGGTCGAAAAGGCGGCACTGGCGCTGGACGCGATTCAGAAGGCGTTGGAGGGCAAGGCGCCGCGCAAGGTCATCGTCGTGCCGCAGAGGATCGTCAATGTCGTTGCCTGAGAAAAGCAGGCCGGGGGCGGCTCGCCTTCTGCGCCTGGCCATGCTTTCCGGCTTTGCGGCGGCCGCTGTGCTCGCCGCCGGCTGCCAGGTGCGGCCGCTCTATTCCAACGCGCCGCTTTCGCCGGGGTCGCAATCGGGTGCGCAGGCCGAGCTGTCCTCCATCGCGGTCAAGCCGGTCTCGACCCGCTATGCCCAGCAGGTCCGCAACCATCTGATCTTTGCGCTGAACGGCGGCGCCCAGCGCACCGACGCGCCGGCCTATTCGCTGGATCTGGGCGTGAGCGAGCTGGTGGAGTCCGCCGCCGTCGTGCAGGTGGCGACGGATCAGGACCAGCCCACCGCCGGCACGGTGACGCTGACGGCGAACTA
>DAOKZN010000252.1:0-4116 GCA_035325625.1 Mesorhizobium sp.
GCGGGTTCCGGAGCCGGAGCCCAAGACGTATCGCGATCCTTCGGATTGGCTTTAGACCATGATGCCGAAAAGCGTGAGGCGGCTTTCGGACGACATCATGGTCTATCCAATTGATTTTGCCGCATGTCTGCGACGCCAAGTGATTCCACTTGGCTGCGACGTGCTTTAGTCGATCCTTGCCTGCGAGGCGCGGAAGTCGCTGGCCTCGTACACGCCCAATATGCGCACCTCGCGTGAGAAGAAGCGCAGCTCCTCCAGCGCGCGCTCGACGGGCGCGTCGTCGGGGTGGCCTTCCACGTCGGCATAGAACTGCGTGGCGGTGAACTCGCCGCCGAGCTGGTAGCTTTCCAGCTTGGTCATGTTGACGCCGTTGGTGGCGAAGCCGCCCATGGCCTTGTAGAGCGCGGCCGGCACGTTGCGCACGCGGAAGACGAAGGTGGTCATCATCCTCACCGCCGGGTCGGCGCGCTCGGCCCACTTCTTGCCCTTGGACAGGATCACGAAGCGGGTGATGTTGTTCTCGGTATCCTCCACGTTCCGCTCGATGATGTCGAGATGGTAGAGCGAGGCCGCCAGTTCCGGCGCCAGCGCGGCCATGGAACGGTCCTGCCTCTCGGCCACCAGCTTGGCCGCGCCCGCCGTGTCGCCGGCCACCGTCGGCTTCCAGCCGCTCTTGCGGATGTATTTGCGGCACTGGCCGAGGGCGTGGATATGGCTGTGGACGGAGCGGATCTCCTCGCGCTTCACCCCGGGCAGCACCATGAGCTGGAAATGGATGGGCAGGAAATATTCGCCCACGATATGCAGCTTGGATTCCGGCAGCAGATAGTGGATGTCGGCCACGCGGCCGGCGATCGTGTTCTCGATCGGGATCATGGCCAGATCCGCCTTGCCGCTTTCCACGGCGTTGAAGGCGTCCTCGAAGGTGGGGCAGGGCAGCGGCTCCATCGAGGGATGGACGTTGCGGCAGGCCGTGTCGGAATTGGCGCCGGGCTCGCCCTGGAAGGCAATCTTGTTGGTCTTGTCGGCCATGCTCAGGCTCCGCCCTTCTTCGCTAGGATTTCGCGCGCCCGTTCCAGATCCTGCGGCGTGTCGACGCCGAGCGGGACGGAGCGGACGATCTCGACGTCGATCACCATGCCCGCTTCCAGCGCGCGCAACTGCTCCAGCCGCTCGCGCTTCTCCAGCGGGGAAGGCTTGAGCGAGACGAAGCGCTCCAGCGCGGCGCGGCGATAGGCATAGAGCCCGATATGGTGGTAGAGCGGTCCCTCGCCCCAGGGCGCGGTGGCGCGGGTGAAATAAAGCGCCCGCAGCCGCGTGGCAGAGCGCGGCGAGCCGACGATCTTGACCACGTTCGGGTTGGTCTTCTCGTCTTCGCTGGAAATCTCGACCCCCAGCGTGGCGATGTCGACCGCGTCGTCCTCGAATGGCTTCAGCGCCGCGCCGATGATCGCCGGATCGACGGTCGGCAGGTCGCCCTGCACGTTCACGATGGTTTCCACCTTCCCCGCGGGATCGAGCGCCGTCAGCGCCTCGAAGATGCGGTCGGAGCCGGATTCATGGTCGGCGCGCGTCATCACCGCCTCGAAGCCGGCGGCGCGCACGGCTTCGGCCACGCTTGCCGTATCGGTCGCCACCACCGCCCGGCCGAGCCCGCTTTCGGCGGCACGGCGCGCCACATGCACGATCATCGGCTCGCCGGCGATCTCGGCCAGGGGCTTGCCGGGCAGGCGCGTCGAGGCCATGCGGGCGGGAATGAGGATCAGTGTGGGCATGGGCAGCGGGGCAATGGGCGAAGCGGAGAAAAAAGTGGCAAAAGGTCTCACAGGAAGCGCCCTTATAGGTGTTGCAACGAAAGAGCAAAAGACCTAGTTTCCGCCCGATTTGACCGGCTCCCCGCAGGGGAGCGGGTGGCGATGCCGTCGGTTCGACGGGACGGGTCGGTCCGCCGGAACAGGGAGCAGGGGTTAATGGACTCTTTTGAAATCAACAAGGTGCTCGGCGGGCTCCTCGGAACCGTCTTCGTCGTGTTCTCCGTGGGCATCGTCTCCGACGGGCTCTTCGCCTCCCATGCGCCCGAAAAGCCGGGCTTCGCCATCGAGGCGGCCGAGCCGGCGGAAGGCGCGGGCGGCGGTGCGCCCGCCGCGGCCGAGGCCAAGCCGATCGCCGAACTGCTCGCCAGCGCCGATGCCACTGCCGGCGAGGCCGTGTTCAAGAAATGCCAGGCCTGCCATTCCGGCGAGAAGGGCGGCCCCAACAAGGTCGGCCCCGACCTGTGGGACATCGTCGACCGTCCCGTCGCCGAGCATGCGGGCTTTTCCTATTCGGCCGGCATGAAGGACTTCTCCAAGGGCGGCGAGGAGAAGTGGACCTACGACAACCTCAACCACTTCCTGAACTCGCCGAAGAAGTTCGTGAAGGGCACGGCCATGGGCTTCGCCGGCCTGTCCAAGGACAAGGACCGCGCCGACATCATCGCCTATCTGCGCACCCTTTCGGACAGCCCCAAGCCGCTGCCCGAAGCCGGCGCGGCGGCGTCCGGCGACGGTGCCGCGGCCGCGGCGCCCGCCGAGGGCAGCCAGCCTGCGGAAGGTGCCCAGCCCGCTGAAGGTGCCCAGCCTGCCGAGGGCGCCCAGCCGGCCCCGGCGCAGTAAGGGGCGTTCCGTTTCCTGCTTCCATGAAAAAGCCGGGTTCTGCCCGGCTTTTTCTATTCCGGCCCGCCGCTGCCCGGTTCCCCGGAAGGCGGAATGGGATAGATTGCGGCACGGGCATCAGCGCAAAGGAATGCGAATGCGGTCTTTTCGGGTGGCGATAGGGTCGAAGCTTCTGATCGTGGCCACGGCCTGCGGCCTTGCAGGTGCTCTTGCGCCGGCCGCCGCCGACGAATGGCGCACCACCTCCTCGCTGACGGGCGAATCCAAATATGGCGTCGACTTCCGGCATTACGACTACGTCAATCCCGACGCGCCCAAGGGCGGCACCTACAACTCCACCGTGCTCGGCACCTTCGACAGCTTCAACCCCTACATCGTGCAGGGCTCGCCGGCCGCCGGCTTCGCCGGTTTCGGCGGCGGCCTGCTCTACGACACGCTGATGGAGCAGGCGACCGACGAAGGCAGCGTCAGCCATCCGCTGGTCGCCGACGCCTATAAATATCCGGACGACTTCTCCTCGGCCATCTACCGGCTCGACCCCCGGGCAAAGTGGCACGACGGCCAGCCGATCACCGTGGACGACGTGGTGTGGTCCTTCAACGCGCTGAAGGCCAACAGCCCGATGTACAACCGCTATTTCGAGAACGTCACCGAGGCGGTGGCGTTGTCCGACCGCGAGGTCGAGTTCCGTTTCAACCAGAAGGGCAACCGCGAGCTGCCCAAGATCCTCGGCGACCTGCCCGTGCTGCCCAGGCACTGGTGGGAGGGCACCGACGCCAAGGGCAAGAAGCGCGACATAGCCCGGCCAACGCTGGAGCCGCCGCTGGGCTCGGCCGCCTACCGCATCAAGAGCTTCAGGCCCGGCGCCGAGATCGTGTGGGAGCGTGTGCCCGACTATTGGGGCGCGAAGCTGCCGGTGAAGATCGGCCGCGAGAATTTCGACACGCGCCGCTACGTCTACATGCTGGACGACAATGCCGCCTGGCTCGCCTTCACCAAGGGCGGGCTGCAGGACGTCAAGTCGGAGAACAGCTCGCGGCGCTGGGCCACCGCCTACACCTTCCCGGCGGTCGCGGCCGGCGATGTCGTCAAGAAGGAGTTCAAGACCGAATCGCCGGAGCCGATGCAGGCCTTCGTCCTGAACCAGCGGCGCCCCCTGTTCCAGGACCGGCTGGTGCGCGAGGCGCTGACCTGGCCGTTCGACTTCGAGAGCATGAACCGGACCCTGTTCTACGGCTACAACACCCGCACGAGCAGCTATTTCCAGGGCACGGAGCTGGCGTCGAGCGGCCTTCCCTCGGGCAAGGAACTGGAAATCCTGGAGCCCTATCGCGACAAGCTGCCGCCCGAGCTGTTCACCCAGGAATTCAAGCTGCCGGTCTACGATTCGCCGCAGGCCGAGCGCAGGAACCTGAAGCAGGCGGTGGACCTGTTCGCCAGGGCCGGCTGGGTCATCAAGGGC
>DAOKZN010000253.1:0-2290 GCA_035325625.1 Mesorhizobium sp.
GCGACCGCATCGAGGTGCATATGGACGGCGGCATCCGCTCCGGCCAGGACGTGCTCAGGGCGCTGTGCCTGGGCGCCAAGGGCACCTTCATCGGCCGGCCCTTCCTCTACGGGCTTGGCGCGGGCGGCAAGGCCGGCGTGACCAAGGCGCTGGAGATCATCCGCAAGGAGCTGGACGTCACGCTGGCACTGTGCGGCAAGCGCGACATCCGCCAGGCCGGCAAGGACATGCTGTACCGGCCGGAGGGGCGGCCGGCGTGAGCGCGGGCATCCATTTCCGCGAGGCGCGGGCGCCGCAGGGCATGCGCCTGTATGCCATCGGCGACGTGCATGGCAGGCTGGACCTGCTTACGGCCATGCACCGGGCGATCGCGGACGAGATCGAGCGGGAGAGGCCGCGGGACTGGCGCGTCGTCCATCTCGGCGACTATGTCGACCGCGGGCCCGACAGCAGGGGCGTCATCGACCGCCTGATCGAGGCCCGCGAGCGCGACCCGCGCAACGTCATGCTGACCGGCAACCACGAGGTCGGCCTGCAGGGCTTCCTCGCCATGCCCGACGCGCGCGGCCTGTTCGTGCGCTATGGAGGGGTGGAGACTGCCCGTTCCTACGGCGTTTCCCTGTCACCCGAGCGGGGCGACATCGTGCGGGCGCGCGACGCGCTGGCCGGCGCCATGCCGCCGGCGCATATCGATTTCCTCGCCTCGCTTTCCTATTCCTTCGAGGCGGGCGACTTCTTCTTCTGCCACGCCGGCATCAGGCCGGGCGTGCCACTGCCGCAGCAGAGCCCGACCGACCTGGCGTGGATCCGCGACGAGTTCCTCGCCTATCCCGGCCTGCACCCGAAGCTGGTGGTGCACGGGCACACGCCCGGCCCGGCCGCGGAGGTGCTGCCCAACCGCGTCAATCTCGACAGCTACGCCTGGCACAGCGGCCGGCTTTCCGCGCTGGCGGTGGACGGCGCGGTCAAGCATATACTGACGGTGACGGAGGACGGTGCGGTTCAGCGCAGCGAGGAAGTGACGCCGTAGCCGTCGACGGCGTTGTGGTCGTTGGCGGCATCGGCGGAATAGATGCCGGTGCCCCACAGGACGATGGCGGCTAGCATGGCAAAGGACAGAAGAGCGGCTTTCACGAAGGTCATCTCGGGTTGGGTCTGCTCACTATGCACGGGCACGGTTACCAATGCGTTGAAACGAAAGAGTCGCCACAAGGTTTCGGCTTCGCGCTTGTATTTGCGCATTGTATCAGCGCTGTGTCGCGGCGAGACGCGAACGAGCCGATCCCGGTTGCATTGTCGGTGCGAAGTCGGCGCCTTCTAGTGCAAGGCGCGGACACAGTCCAAGAGCGAAAAAGGCGCCCACAGCACGAATCGCGGCAGCGTGCCAAATCTGCCACGGTGCCCGGCCCGGTACGGTGCTTTCGGGCGGGGCTTTCCGGCTTCAGATTCGCTCCGCGCGCTTCAGGTTTTTGATTTTACGCATGTCTTTATCCCGAAACCGGTTCCCACTTTCGGAAGACATGCTTCAGATGGCCGCCACCCAGGCGCGCGCGATGGCGAGGCCCGCGGCGTCGGCCTGCTCGCCATGGCGGGCCGCCTCGCCCTCCAGCCTGTCGCCCCAGTCGGGATGGCGCGCGCCGATCATCGAGGCGAAGGAGAGGCTCCATTCCCGCACCAGCGGCTGGTCGGCCTCGAAGTGGAACTGGAAGCCGTAGGCGGCGCGGCCGACCCGGAAGGCCTGGTTCTCGGCCACCGCGCTGGAGGCCAGCCGCACGGCCTGCTGCGGCAGGGAGAAGGTGTCGTCGTGCCACTGGAAGATGGGAAAGCGCTGCGGCAGCGCGCCAAGCACCGGGTCGCCTTTCGCCTGCTCGGTGAGGGAAATGGCCTGCCAGCCGAACTCGGTGGCGACGCCCACCCTGTTTTGTCCGCCGAAGGCGCGGGCCAGCAACTGGCTGCCGAGGCAGATGCCCAGCACCGCCTTGTCGGCGGCCTCGAAATCGCGGACCAGCGACAGCAGCGTCGGGAAATAGGGATATTCGTCGTCGGCCAGCGCGTTCTGGCCGCCGCCCAGCATGACCATCGCATCGTGGCCGGACGGGTCCGGGGGCAACTCCTCGCCGAGATGGGCGCAGCGCAGGTCGATTTCGGCCTCCGCTTCCCTGAGCGCCCGGCCGACCTGGCCGAGATCCGTATTGTCAAAGTTCTGGACGACCAGCACCCGCATCTGCATTCTGCCGTGAATTGAGCCCAGGCACCGGTAGCAGATGCCGGCCCGCCGGCCAAGGCCGCA
>DAOKZN010000253.1:2390-4113 GCA_035325625.1 Mesorhizobium sp.
CGCAGGCGAAGGAAGCCCCATGCCGCTCCAGAACCGGGTCGATCCGTTCGGCGCCATCCATGCCGTGCCGGAACGCGGCCTGTTCACCGGCAACCGCGGCATCATCCACGACCCCGACACCAGGACGCTGCTGAAGAGGCGCTGGACGCTGCCGGCCTGGATCATCTGCGAGCTGAGCTTCGACGGCCGCCGCCGCGAGCCGATGGGCCGCAACCGGCCGGGCGGCCCCGGCGAACCGGACAAGGCCGGCTGGACCGAGCTTTTCTTCCTCGACGAGGTGACGGCGCTGGCCGCCGGGCACCGGCCCTGCTTCTACTGCCGCCGCGAACGGGCGCGGGATTTCGTCGCCCGCTTCGGCGCGGCCTTCGGCATCGAACGGCCGCGCGCCCCGATGCTGGATGCAAGGCTGCACCGGGAGCGGCCGGCCTCCGGCGGGCGGGCTCCCGGGATCGGCGCCGGCGATCCGGGCCGCCTGCCTGACGGCGCCATGATCGCCGCGGACGGCGAGGCCTATGCCGTGCGGGCCGGCAAGGTGCTGCGCTGGTCGTTTTCCGGCTATGGCGAGCCGCTGGATTTCGACGCCCTGTCCGGGCGGCGGCTGCGGCTGCTCACGCCGCCGACGACGCTTGCCGTCTTGCGCCGGGGCTACGCACCCGTGTGGCATCCGTCCGCCGGGGGTTGACGCCGCGCCTTTCGCTGCCGCATTGCTCGCCCATGCGCGCCAACTACAAGATGCAGCGGCTGTTCGTGCCGGACGACCTCGAGGCCGGGGCGGAAATCGAGGCGAGCCCGCAGCAGAGCCACTATCTGACCCATGTGCTGCGCCTTGCCGAGGGCGCGCAGGTGCTGCTGTTCAACGGACGCCACGGCGAATGGACCGCGGCGATCTCGGCAAGGACGAAGAAGGCGGTGCGGCTTTCCGTGCGGGACTTGCAGCGGCCGCAGCCGCCGCTGCCCGACCTCGTCTATTGCTTCGCGCCGCTGAAGCAGGGCCGCCTCGACTATCTGGTGCAGAAGGCGGTGGAGATGGGCGCGGGCGTGCTGCAGCCGGTCGTCACCCAGCACACGCAGGTGGCCAAGCCCGGCATCGAGCGGCTGCGCGCCAATGTGATCGAGGCGGCCGAGCAGTGCGGCATATTGGCCGTGCCGGAGGTGCGCGAGGCGCAGAAGCTGGACCGCCTGCTGGCGGGCTGGGACGCCGGGCGGCGGCTGGTGTTCTGCGACGAGGATGCGTCCACCGACAATCCGCTGCCGGCGCTTCGGGCGATTCCCGAGAAGAAGCTCGCCCTGCTGGTGGGGCCGGAGGGCGGCTTTTCCGACGACGAGCGCGCCATGCTGCGGGCGCTGCCCTTCGTCACCGCCATTCCGCTAGGGCCGCGCATCCTGCGGGCGGACACGGCGGCCGTGGCGGCGCTGGCGGTGATGCAGGCGACCATAGGCGACTGGTGATCTTTTTTCGGGCTTTTTGTCCACACCCCTGGCGCTTCCTCCATTACTGGCCGCACCGCTCCCGGCGGGACCTGGTGCGCACCGGGTATCAGGCGGGGACGGCGGGTGGCCTTTGCGGGCGCGGGGACGGTTCCCATGCCGGAAGGAGCGCCCGACAGGCCCGACCCCCGAGCAGAAGGGCGAGTGCGAAAGGGGAGCGGAGAAGGACCGCGCATCCTGTGGAAGCCCGGCGCAGGCCGGGTACGGCCGCAGTTTTGATGCATGAGGGTCGACG
>DAOKZN010000254.1:0-4098 GCA_035325625.1 Mesorhizobium sp.
TGGGTGGCCGACTGGACCGGCTTCCGCCCGGACAGCGCCCCGCCGATCGAGGGCGGCGAGAAGATCATCTCCTGGTGGCGCGAGAAGGGCAAGGACCCGAGGAAGAAGCTGCTCATCTTCTCCGACGGGCTGGAGGTGGACACCATCATCGAGACCTACCGGCACTTCAAGGGAAAGGTGCGCATGTCCTTCGGCTGGGGCACCAACCTCACCAACGATTTCGAGGGCTGCGCGCCCACCGCCACCGACCGTCTCAACGCCATCTCGCTGGTGTGCAAGGTCACCGAGGCCAATGGCCGTCCGGCGGTCAAGCTCGCCGACAATCCGGAGAAGGCCACCGGCGATCCGGCCGAGATCCGTCGCTACCTGCGCATCTTCGGCGAGGAGGACCGGGTCAGGCAACTGGTGAAGGTGTGAGGCGCGCCTTTCGGGGCCGGGGAGAAGACCGGGCGGCTTCTTCCGCCCCGTCGTCGCTTCTTCGCACCTGCTGGCTGTCGGCCGTGTTTGTGCCGCTTTGCCCTGTTGGCGCCTTTGCGCACGCTTCCGAGCGCGGCCACGTGCTGCTGCTGCCGACCGGATACTACATTGCCGGCGGCGCCTGCGCTGTTGCCGCTTCCTTCCTCGTGCTGGCCCTGCTGCCGGCCGGCGCGCCGCGGCGCCTCTGGCGATGGCGGCTGCCGCTGTTCGCATTCGGAGACGGTGCCCGCACCGCGGTGGGGCTACTCTCCTTCGCCGTTTTCGCGGTTCTGCTGGCGGCCGGATTCTGGGGCAGCCGCGATCCGCTTTCCAACCCTCTGCCGCTGACCGTCTGGACGCTGCTGTGGGCCGGGCTGGTCCCGCTCCAGGGCGTGCTCGGCGACCTGTGGTCCTGGCTCAATCCCTGGCATGGACCCTATCGCGTCGCCGAGCGTCTCGGCCTGGCCAGGCGGGAGAAGCCGGGCCGCGACCCCCTTGCCGGCGTCGGCTGCTGGCCGGCGGTGGCGCTGTTCTTCGCCTTCGCCTGGTTCGAGCTGGTCGATCCGGCGCCGGACGACCCGTCGCGGCTGGCCGTCGCCGCCGGCCTCTACTGGCTGGCGAGCTTCGCCGCCATGCTGGCGTTCGGTTATGGAAGCTGGAGCCGGCACGGCGAGTTCCTGTCGCTGTTCCTGTCCATGCTGGCGCGCTTCTCGGTGCTCGACCGCGACGACAGGGGCAGGCTTGCCCTGTGCTTTCCGGGTGCCCGGCTGCTGGATGCGGCGCCGCTGCCGGCAAGCGGGGTCGCCTTCCTGCTGCTCGCGCTGTCTTCCGTGTCCTATGACGGGCTGGCCAGGACCTTCTTCTGGCTGGGCCTCAACGGCGTCAACCCGCTGGAGTTTCCCGGCCGCACCGCGGTAATGGGCATCGGCACCGTGGGCCTGGCGCTGACCTTCGCGCTGCTCGCGGCCCTGTTCGTCGCCGCCGTGTTCCTCGGGAAGCGGCTGTCCGGAACCGGAAAGTCCCTCGGCGACCTCGCCGGGCTGCTGGTGTGGTCGATCGTGCCGATCGCGCTTGCCTACCATCTGGCGCACTATCTCGCCGCCCTGCTCGTGGACGGCCAGTATGCGCTGGTGGCGCTGTCCGATCCCTTCGGGCTGGGCTGGAACCTGTTCGGCGCCGCGCATATGCCGGTCCATGCCGGCGTGACGGCCGGCGCCGGCTCCGCCTGGTGGCTGTGGAACGCCCAGTCCGGCGCCATCATAGCCGGCCATGTGCTGGCCGTGCTGGCCGCGCACGGGCTCGCCGGGCGGCTCCAGCCCGATCCCAGGCGCGTGTTGCTGGAGCAGGTGCCGCTCACCGTGCTGATGATCGCCTACACCATGTTCGGCCTCTGGCTTCTGGCGGCGCCCGCCGCCGGATGAGGCGGTCGTGGACGGCTGCGTGCCGTTGCGGAAAGCGCGCTTGCCAGCCTCGGCTTTCCTGCTCTAGTTTGCGCATGCGCAATCCGGCCTCCCCGCAGGGGCATCGTCGCCGGAACCTCGATCGACGCATGCAGGCAGGGGAACAATCATGGCTGGCCGCAAGGCAATTTCCGATCTTTCCGCAACCCCGATCACCCGGCGCAGCGCGCTGAAGGGGCTGGCCGCCGCCGGCGGCCTGATGACGGCGCCGGGCTTCGTGCGCTATGCGCAGGCCCAGAGCGCGGCGCCGATCAGGATCGGCTTCCAGGCGCACCGCACCGGCATCGGCGCCGCCTACGGCCGCTGGTACGAGCGCACCACGGCCGCCGCCGTCAAGGCCATCAACGACGCCGGCGGCATCAACGGCCGCCCTGTCGAGGTGGTCGTGGAGGACGATGGCACCGACGCCGGCCGCGGCGCCGAGGTGGTGGCCAAGTTCGCCAACCAGCACAAGACCGACATCGTCTACGGCACGCTGTTCTCCAACGTGGTCATCGGCTCGGCGCCCACGGCGGGCGAGCTGAAGATTCCCTACTACGTGGTGTCGGAAGGCTATCACGTCGCTTCCGGCAAGATGAACCGCTGGTGCCTGCAGCCGGGCATCACCGACGTGCGCGCGCAGGTCACCTCCGTGGCGCCGTGGATCGCGGCCAATGCCGGCAAGAAGGTCACCATGATCTTCCCCGACTACGCCTTCGGCTACGACCATCGCGACTATCTCCCCCCGGCGCTGAAGAAGGCGGGGGCCGAGGTGGTGGCGCAGATCGCCATTCCGCCCACCGAATCCTCCTTCACCAAATATTTCCCGCAGATTCCGGCCGGCACCGAGGTCATCTACCACGTCATGGTCGGGCCGGCGGTGCTGACCTTCGTCAAGGAGCTGGGCGACTTCTACGGAACCGGCGGGCCGCAGCTCTTCGGCTTCATCGATTCGCTCGAGGCGGTGGACATCAACAGCCCCGGGCTGGAATATCTGGACGGCTCCCATTTCTGGGAGGGCTCGCCGCGCTATGCGCAGCCCGACGATTCCGAGGCGCAGAAAGCCTATCGTGCCGCCGTCGGCATAGACGACAACGGCGCCGCGGTCGGCGATGCCAAGGACGTCTCCACCGCCGCGCACATGTTCGGCTGCTGGGAAACGCTCTACGTCATCAAGAAGGCGATGGAGGACAGCGGCTACGCCGGCCCGCAGGACCGTGCCAAGCTGGTCGAGGCCACCGAGGCGCTGACCGAATTCGCCGAGGGGCCGGAGCATCCGCAGGGACCGAAGGTCTTCAACGGCAAGATCCATCAGGTCTTCGGCATCCAGAACATCTCCAAGCTGGAGGGCGGCAAGCTCAAGGTCGTGCACAAGACCTCGATCGAGGACGGCATGTACGAGCCTGAGGCCGACTACACGACCCAGCCGCTCTGATCCGGGGCCGTTGCCGGCGCTGTACTGACGGCGTATATACGACGTCAGTACATTTGCGGGAGATGCGCCATGGCCAAGGAAGCCGTCTTCACCCTGAAGCTGGAGCCGGAGCTGCGCGACGCCTTTATGGCCGCCGCCCAAGCGGCGGATCGCCCGGCCTCGCAGATCGTGCGTGAATTCATGCGCGACTATGTCCGGCAGGATCGTGAATATATCGAGTTTCTGCGACGGAAGGTCGAGAAGGCCCGGGCCGATATCAGCGCAGGCCAGACCTATACCCAGGAGGAGGTCGATGCCGAAATGGGCGAGCTTGTCGCCGAACTGGAGCGTAAGGGCCAAGGGGCTGCCGCTTGAGGCTCGAATGGACGGCCACCGCGAAGCGCGACCTCAAGGATATCGTCGCCTATATCTGGCTGGATAATCCCGAAGCGGCAAAGCGCATGCGGGACCGGCTTCGCGCATCGGCCGAACTGCTGAAGACCTCGCCTTATGCCGGCAGGCCGGGAGCTCTTTTGGGAACCCGCGAACTGATCGCTCATCCGAACTATCGGATCATTTATGAAATCAAGGGCGAAACCGTTTCCGTCTTGACCCTCATTCATGCCGCCCGCGAATGGCCCCCTGTCGAGGATGACGCCTGAATGGCCTTCGGACCGCACCTGCTGCTGGCCGTTCTGGAAGGGCTCGTCAGCGCCGCCGTGCTGGCGCTCACTGCGCTCGGCCTGTCGCTGGTGTTCGGCGTCATGCGCATCGTCAACGTCGCCCATG
>DAOKZN010000255.1:0-4098 GCA_035325625.1 Mesorhizobium sp.
AGGATGCAGCCGGCGGCGTCCTTGCGCGTCGTCTCGCCGCGGTCGCAGGCGGCCGCCACCGCATACACATAGGCGCGCGAGGCGTTCATGGTCGTGTACATGTCGGCGAGCTTGCCCTGAACGAGCTGGAAGTCGCCGATGGGCCGGCCGAACTGGCGCCGGGTCTGCACATAGGGCAGGGCGGCATCCAGGCACGCCGCCATGATGCCGAGCGGGCCGCCGGCCAGAACCGTGCGCTCGTAGTCGAGGCCCGACATGAGAACCTCGACGCCCTGGTTTTCCCGCCCGAGCACGTTCTCGAACGGCACCTCGACGTCCTCGAAGACGAGCTCGCCCGTGTTGGAGCCGCGCATGCCGAGCTTGTCCAGCTTCTGCGCCACGGAGAAGCCCTTCATCCCGCGCTCGATGATGAAGGCGGTGATGCCGCGCGAGCCCATGGTGGGCTCGGTCTTGGCGTAGACCACCAGGGTCTCGGCGTCCGGCCCGTTGGTGATCCACATCTTGGTGCCGTTCAGCACATAGCGGTCGTTGCGCTTGTCGGCGTTCAGGCGCATCGACACCACGTCCGAGCCGGAGCCGGGTTCCGACATGGCGAGCGAGCCGACATGCTCGCCCGAGCACAATGCGGGAAGATATTTGTCCTTCTGCTCCCTCGTGCCCCAGCGGTTGATCTGGTTGACGCAGAGATTGGAATGCGCGCCGTAGGAAAGCCCCACCGAGGCGGAAGCCCGGCTGATTTCTTCCATGGCCAGGACATGGGCGAGATAGCCCATGCCCGATCCGCCGAAATCGGGATCGGCGGTGACGCCGAGCAGGCCGAGCCCGCCGAGCTCGCCCCACAGATGCGGCGGGAACTCGTTGGAGCGGTCGATCTCGGCGGCCAGCGGCGCTATGCGTTCCTGCGCGAAGCGGCGCACCGTGTCGCGCAGGGCCTCCAGATCGCCGTCATGCCCGAAGTTCAGCGTGTGCGTGTACATGCCGTGCCTCTTTATCCATTGTCGCGCCGACGAGGCGCATTGTCATGCCAAGATATGTCGTGGTGACGCCGGCCACCGACAGGCGTTCGTCCGGCCGGAACCAGACGATGACGCCGGTGATCATCTGGATCAGCGCCATGGCGGTCAGCCCGACGTCGTCGATGGTAAAAGCGCCGCTTTCGGCACCTTCGCGCAGGATCGAGCGCAGCTCCTTCTCGTAAGCGGTGCGCAATCTGAGGATCGCGGTCAGCTTCCCGGGCGAAAGGCTGCGCAGCTCCATGTTGGAGACGTGGGTGGAGTGGCGCCGCGCAATGTGGAAGGCGATATGGTTCTCCACGAAGGCGCGAAGCCGTACGACCGGGCCGCCGGCCACCGGCTTCGCGGCTGTCCATGCGGCGAGCAGCCCCTCCATGTGCTCGCGCATCAGGGCAAACAGCAGGTCTTCCTTGGTCGGGAAATAGCGGTAGAGCGCGGCCGCCTGCACGCCCACCTCGGCGGCGAGCTGGCGCATGGAGACGGCCTCGTAGCCGTAGCGCGCGATCAGCGCGACCGCCGCCTCGCGTATCGCCGCCTGGGTCTTTTCCCCGTCGGAGCCTGCCTTGCGTGCCATGCGTCTCCTCGCTGGATACAATAATGAAACAAACGTTCACTTAATTCAAGGGGTGATTCCATGCCGATTTTCGTGTCGCAGAGGCATATGGACGGGAATACCCAGTGAGGCGGGCGCCTGCCGGCGCATGCTTATGCTCGCCAAACCCACGGACAAAAAAGAATCGGTTAGGCTATGGCGAAGAAATCTGGGCGATTCCCCATGCGCGTGCGGCTCACCATGGTTTGCAGCGGCATTTCCGCGGCCGTTCGGCGCGGCGCCTTTCCGGGCGGCGAACCGCTCGACGATGCCTCGCTGGCGCGCGCTCCCGCTCTGGCGGCGCTGCTAGGGCGGGTCGATCTCGCCCTTGTCGGGCCGGCGCCGGCCGCGCGCCGGACCGCTACAGCCCTTGGCCTGCACGCGCAAGAATTCGCGGCCCTGCGCGACCTTGACTACGGTGCCTGGAAGGGCCGCGGCTTTGCCGAGGTGGAGAAGGCGGAGCCGGAAGCGGTCGCGAACTGGCTACGCGACCCGCAGATGGCAGCCCCCGGCGGTGAGTCCTTCGCCGATCTTTCCCGCCGCGTCGCGGCCATGATGGATGCCATGCTGAGCGAGCCGGGCCACACGGTCGCCGTCACGCACGCGCCGGTCGTTCGCGCGGCCATCCTGCATGTGGTGGGAGCGCCGCTGTCCGGTTCGCGCCATATCGACGTCGAGCCACTGAGCCTCACGGATTTCCGCAGCGACGGACGCCGCTGGGTGCTGCGTGCGGCCGGCATCGCGCCGATCAGGCGGAGGCGAACCGCCGGAGCCGAAGAAGCCGGCTGATCTCCAGCGGGCCTTGTTTCGGCGGACCCCGTCTTGGCCGGGTCTCGTCTCAGTTGCCGCGGGCGGCCGCCAGCGCACCTGGCAACTCCTCGGCCAGTATGTCCAGTTCATGGTCGAGCCCGACGCTGATGCGGATGCAGCGGTCGAGGCCGGGCGCCATGGGCTTGCGGATGAAGACGTCGCGCGCCAGCATCGCTTCCAGCACCTTGAGCGCGAAGGCGCCGTCGCGCCCGCAATCGACGGTGACGAAATTGGTGGCCGAGGGCAGGGGCTTCATTCCGTTGTCCTCGGCGATCCGGGCGATGCGCTTGCGGCCGGCGTCCACCTTCGCCACCACCTCCCGCAGCCATTCCTGATCGGCCAGCGCCTCGACGCCGGCGATCTGCGCCATGCGGCTGACGCCGTAGTGGTTGCGCAGCTTTTCGAAGTCGCGGATGACCTGCGCCTCGCCGAAGGCGTAGCCGCAACGGATGCCGGCGAGCCCATAGGCCTTCGAGAAGGTGCGCATCCGCACCAGGTTGGGGCGCGACACGTCGATGGCCGGCAGAGCCGAAGCCGGGCCGAGCTCGCCATAGGCCTCGTCCAGCACCAGCATGGAGGTTTCCGGCAGCGCCTCGATGAAGCGGTCGATCTCGCTTGCCTCCCACCAGCTTCCCATCGGGTTGTCGGGATTGGAGAGATAGACCAGCGGCGCCTTTTCCCGGCGGGCGGCGGCGAGCAGGCCGTCGAGGCTTTCGCGGTCGTTCTCGTAAGGCACGGTGACGAGCCGGCCGCCGACGCCGGCGACGTGGAAGTTGAAGGTCGGGTACGCGCCCAGCGACGTCACCACCGGATCCTGCGGCCCGACATAGAGCCGCACCAGCAGGCCCAGCAGCCCGTCTATGCCTTCGCCCACCACCACGCTTTCGGGCTTGATGCCGAGATGCGCCGCCGCCGCGATCTTGAGGTCGTGGTTGTCGGGATCGCAATACATCCACATCTCGCCGGCAATCTCGGCCATGCGCGCCACCACGCGCGGCGAAGGGCCGAAGCTGCTTTCATTGGCGCCGATGCGGGCGCGGAACGGCCGTCCCCTCGCTCTCTCCTGCGCTTCGGGGCCTACGAAGGGCACCGTCTCGGGCAGTGCCGCGACAAGAGGCGTCAGGGAAGGGCGTGTGCGCATCGGAATGTCGTCCATGGAAGCGTTGCGACAGCGCTAGCGCGCGGGCCGCGGCCGCGCAAGCGGCAAGGCGCCCGCCCGATCCGAAAGGAGGGGCTATAAAGGAGCTATAAAAAGAAAAACCCGGCGGTTGCCCGCCGGGTCGTATCTTCGCGCTGTCGGGCGCTTAGAAGTTGCGCTGGAAGCGGATGAGGCCGCCCACGCTGTTCTTGCGGTCGGCGCCGGTCCAGGAGCCGAGGTAGTCGACGTCGTTCCACGCACCCTCGTGGACGTAGTCCACTTCGGCCGTGACCGTGAAGCCGGGGACGATGTCGTAGGCAACGTTGGCCGCAACGCCGAGGCTCTTGTTGTCGTCATACGACACCTGGGCGTTCAGAGAGGTCTTCTCGTTGACCTTGTAGGTGCCGCCGCCCCAGACGGCCCAGTTGCCGCCCCAAGGCTTGTAGAAGTTGCGGTCGATATTGTCGTCCGTGCCGTAGCCGCCCATGATGAACAGCGAGAGCTGCTCGGTGGCGTTCACGTCGAGGCGAACCTTGCCGGCCCAC
>DAOKZN010000256.1:0-4077 GCA_035325625.1 Mesorhizobium sp.
GCCGACATTGTAGAGCGTGGCGGTGATGCCCGGATTGCCGGAAATGTCGAAGCCGGCGATGTCGCGATAGGCGTCGATGGACCTGCGGATCGTGGCGGCCACGTAAGGCAGCGTGAGGTCGGGGTCCATGATGGTCTTGTAGACCGTGCCGGGGTCCGACACGTCGAGCCTGGGCAGGCCCGAGACCCTGTGCACCATGTCGCTCATCTGCAGGGCGGTGAGCGGGTTGAGCTGACCGAGCCCGAAGGTCTGGCCGGCATAGTAGGGCTGGAAGAAGGCGGCGCCGAAGCGGTTGTCGGGAAAGCTCTTTCCGTCCACCGACCGGCCGCGGAAATCGCGGTTCCAGACCCGTTCGCGGCATTCCCACAGGTCGTAGCTGTCGGTCTCGCCGCGGCAGCCGGCGAATTGCGGGCGCTGGACGAAATCCGCCACGCTCTCGCCCTTGTAGGCGAAGCTCAGCCCGCTGCCGAGATAGGCGATCGCCTTGACGTAGTAGGTCTGGAGCCGGTCGTAGGCATCCACGTTGTAGGTGTGCTCGCCGACGATCGCGCCGACGATGTGCATGGGGTCGATATGGTAGGCGGTTGCCGTCTGGCGGATCTTGGCGCGCAGGCCGGCATCGTTCTGCAACAGCGCGTAGACCTTGCGGTACTTGGCCTGGAAGGTGGTGTTGGTGGCCTGCGTGCGCCGGGTGGAGGCGCCGGGAATGGGCGGCTGCTCGGCATTGCTGTTGCCCGCGGGCACCGGCGTGGCCGCGCCGGCAGGCAGCGCCGCCGCAAGCACGAGGCCCACCATGATGACCAGGAACCGTTTCTTCATGCGATGCGCCGCCGCAGGTCCGCAATGATTTCAAATGCAGCGCAACCTAGGGAATGCGTCAGGCCGAGTCGAGGACTTCGTCGCGCGCCCATACGAAAGACGGGGCCGAAAGGCGCGCGCCTGCCTCCATCCGGCAACACCTGACGCCGGCACCTGACGCCTGCGGGTGCCCTAGAGAGCGGGAAGCGCCGGGAAACTCCCGGCGCTCCTGCCGTCACAGGATGAAGCGCGACAGGTCGGTATTGCGCGACAGGTCGCCGACATGCTTCTCCACATAGGCGGCGTCGATGGTGACGGCGGTGCCGTTGCGGTCGGGCGCGTCGAAGGAAATGTCGTCCAGCACCCGTTCCATCACCGTCTGCAGGCGCCGTGCGCCGATGTTCTCGACGGTGGCGTTGAGGTCCACGGCGATGCCGGCGAGCGAATCGACGGCATCGTCGGTGAACGTCAGTTCGACACCCTCGGTCGCCATCAGCGCCACATACTGCTTGATGAGGCTGGCTTCCGTGTCGGTCAGGATGCGGACGAAGTCCTCCTTCTCCAGCGCGCGCAGCTCGACGCGGATCGGCAGGCGGCCCTGCAGCTCCGGCAACAGGTCGGACGGCTTGGACACGTGGAAGGCGCCGGAGGCGATGAACAGGATGTGGTCCGTCTTCACCGGCCCGTACTTGGTCGCCACCGTCGTGCCTTCCACCAGCGGCAGCAGGTCGCGCTGCACGCCCTCGCGCGAGGGTCCGCCGGAGATGTCGGAGCGGGCGGCGATCTTGTCGATCTCGTCGAGGAAGACGATGCCGTCGTCGGCCGCCGATTCCAGCGCGCGACGCACCACCTCGTCCTGGTCGAGCAGCTTGTCGGACTCGTCCGCGATCAGGAGCTCGTAGGAATCCTTGACCGTGGTCTTGCGCATCTTGGTGCGCTTGCCGCCCATCGCCTTCGACAGCATGTCGTTGATGTTCAGCACGCCGATATTGGCGCCGGGCATGCCGGGAATCTCGAAGCCGGGCATGCCGCCGGTGCCGGTGTCGGCCACCTCGACCTCGATCTCCTTGTCGTCCAGCTCGCCGTCGCGCAGCTTCTTGCGGAAGGAATCGCGCGTGGCGGGGCTCGCGGTCTTGCCCACCAGCGCCTCCAGCACCCGCTCCTCGGCGTTGAGATGGGCGCGGGCCTTGACGTCCTCGCGCATCTTCTCGCGCGTCAGCCCGATGGCCACCTCGACCAGATCGCGCACGATCTGCTCGACGTCGCGGCCGACATAGCCGACCTCGGTGAACTTGGTGGCCTCGACCTTGACGAAGGGCGCGCCGGCAAGCTTGGCCAGGCGGCGCGAGATCTCGGTCTTGCCGACGCCGGTGGGGCCGATCATCAGGATGTTCTTCGGCATCACCTCTTCGCGCATCTGGCCTTCGAGCTGCTGGCGGCGCCAGCGGTTGCGCAGCGCGATCGCCACGGCGCGCTTGGCGTCCTTCTGCCCGATGATGAAGCGGTCGAGTTCGGAAACGATCTCGCGGGGGGAAAAATTGCTCATGTCACCAAAATCCACTTACTGAATTGCGCTCTGCCACTGCCGGATGGTTTCGAACGGGTGCAGCAGCATGATCACGTTGAGGGTCAGGTTGTCCCGGATGACGTAGCCGGTGCCGACTTCGAAGAGGATGGCGAGCGCTATCGTGGCCCATATAGGAAGCCAGCGCGCCATCGCAAAGCCCACCACCATGGCCAGCGTGTCGGACACCGAGTTGAGGATGGAATCGCCGTAATAGTCGAGCGAGATGGTGCCGGCGCGGTAGCGCTCGATGATGAAGGGGCTGTTCTCCAGTATCTCCCAGCCACCTTCGATCAGCAGGGCGAAGCCCAGCCGGAACCAGATCGACCGGCGCGGAAACAGGAACCGCGCCAGCGCGTAGAACAGGAAGCCGTGGATGACGTGCGAGGGCGTGTACCAGTCGGCGATGTGCTGCGAGTTCTCCGAGCTCTGCACCACGCCCTGCCATAGCTTTACGGTGCCGCAGGTGCAGATGGCCGGGTGGCCCTGCATGTAGAGCACAAGCGCCTGCGCGCCGAGCAGCAGGGCCGCGATGGCGAGCCCGCCCATCCATGTCAGCTTTCCCGGTGCCACGGCCGCGCCGTCAGGCGGCATCGATGGTTTCGACGACGAAGCTGCGGTTGGTGTAGACGCAGATGTCGGCCGCGATCTCCATCGCCTTGCGGGCGATCTCCTCGGCGTCCTTGTCGGTGTCCATCAGGGCACGCGCGGCCGCCAGCGCATAGTTGCCGCCGGAGCCGATGGCCATGACGCCGTGCTCGGGTTCCAGCACGTCGCCCGTGCCGGTGAGCGCCAGCGACACGTTCCTGTCGGCCACCAGCATCATGGCTTCCAGCCGGCGCAGGTAGCGGTCGGTGCGCCAGTCCTTGGCAAGCTCCACGCAGGCGCGCGTCAGCTGGTCGGGATATTGCTCCAGCTTGGCCTCCAGCCGCTCCAGAAGGGTGAAGGCGTCGGCGGTGGCTCCGGCGAAGCCGGCGATCACGCCGCCATTCTTGCCGATGCGGCGCACCTTGCGGGCGTTGCCCTTCATGATGGTCTGGCCGAGGCTGACCTGCCCGTCGCCGGCGATGACGACCTTGCCGCCCTTGCGCACGCTCACGATGGTCGTGGCGTGCATGGTCAGTTCGTTGGACATATATTGCTCCGATGTCGCGCCGTCCCCATCAGGCAATCGGCGCTTTACGAGTGAGGTTGGCACATATGTATGCCGCAGCGGCGCGATTGCAAACGGGGCGCAAGGCAACTGGCAATCGCCGTTCCATGCTGCTAGAAGGCTCCGGTTTTCCTAGCCCCGCCCAAGGATAGAGCAAGAGCTATGGCCGAGCGTTCCGCCGAGGTGAGCCGCAAGACGAAGGAGACCGACATCTCGGTTTCCGTGCATGTCGACGGCACCGGCAAGGCCGACATCGCCACCGGCGTCGGCTTCTTCGATCATATGCTCGACCAGCTTGCGCGCCATTCGCTGATCGACATGACGGTGCACGCCAGGGGCGACCTGCACATAGACGACCACCACACGGTGGAGGACACCGGCATCGCGCTGGGCCAGGCGCTGGCCAGGGCGCTGGGCGAGCGGCGCGGCATCATGCGCTACGCCTCGCTGGACCTTGCCATGGACGAGACGCTGACGCGCGCGGCGATCGACGTGTCTGGACGGCCTTTCCTGGTCTGGAACGTCGCCTTCACCGCGCCCAAGATCGGCACCTTCGACACCG
>DAOKZN010000257.1:0-4072 GCA_035325625.1 Mesorhizobium sp.
CCGGCGCCGTGCTCGGTGAACAGTTCCAGCAGCACCGAATGCGGCGTCTTGCCGTTCAGGATGACCACGCCTTCCACGCCGCGCTCGATGGCCTCGATGCAGGTCTCCACCTTGGGGATCATCCCGCCGGAGATGGTGCCGTCCTTGATCAGCGCCTTCGCCTCGGCCACCGACAGTTCGTCGATCAGCTTGCCGTCCTTGCCCAGCACGCCCGGCACATCGGTGAGGAACAAAAGCCGCTTGGCGCCGAGCGCGCCGGCAATGGCGCCGGCGAAGGTGTCGGCGTTGATGTTGTAGGTGTGGCCGTCGCGGCCCGGCGCCACGGGCGCCAGCACCGGGATCATCTCCGAGCGCGCCAGCAGGTCGAGCAGGGTGCGGTCCACCTCCACCGGCTCGCCGACGAAGCCCAGGTCGAGCACACGCTCGATGTTGGAATCCGGGTCGATCATCGTCTTCCTGGCCTTCTCGGCGAAGACCATGTTGCCGTCCTTGCCGCACAGGCCGATCGCCCATTCGCCCTCGGCGTTGATGAGGGCGACGATCTCCTTGTTGATGGAGCCGGCCAGCACCATCTCGACGATCTCCACCGTCTTCTGGTCGGTGACGCGCAGGCCGCCCTCGAACTTGGATTCGATGCCCATCTTGGTCAGCATGGCGCCGATCTGCGGACCGCCGCCATGCACCACGATGGGGTTGACGCCCGACTGCTTGAGCAGAGCGATGTCGCGCGCGAACGCCTTGCCCAGCGCCTCGTCGCCCATGGCGTGGCCGCCATACTTCACCACCACGGTCTTGTTCTCGTAGCGCTGCATGTAGGGCAGGGCCCTGGACAAGAGGGCGGCTTGCATTTCGGCGGTGGCGGTTATGTCCGTCATCGGCTTGGTTCCGGCTGGGAGAAAGACGACGGCCTCTTAGCGGGAATTGCGCCTGCGGGCAAATGGCTTCGGCGTCGGCGCCGCCCGCTTCACCGGCAATTGATTCCCGATTGAAGCGGCAAGCTGCCACATTGAGGCAGGAGGACGACGACCATGACCCGCCGGGATCTTCTGTTGAGCGGAACCGCAGCCGCTGCCTTCGCGGCCGCCGTCGCAGCGCTTGGCCGCATCGGCCGGCCGCAGCCCGCACGCGCCGAGACCTTCGAGATCACCAGGACCGACGCCGAATGGAAGGCGCAACTGACGCCGGAGCAATATGCGGTGCTGCGCCAGGAGGGTACGGAATATCCCGGCACCAGCCCGCTGCTGGACGAACACCGGAAGGGCACCTTCGCCTGTGCCGGCTGCGCCCTGCCGCTTTATTCATCGCAGACGAAGTTCGAGTCCGGCACCGGCTGGCCGAGCTTCTGGGAGGCGCTGCCGCATGCCATCGGCACCCGGCAGGACACCACGCTCGGCATGGTGCGGGTGGAATGCCATTGCCGCCGCTGCGGCGGCCATCTCGGCCATATCTTCGACGACGGCCCGCCGCCCACCGGCAAGCGCCATTGCATCAACGGCGTGGCGCTGACCTTCGTGCCGGCAACCGCCTGAGCTTCTACTATCCGCCGCTGGCGGCGAGCGCGATGGCCGCGCGCAGCTCGGCCAGGCCCTCGCCCTTTTCCGACGAGGTGGCGAGCACGGCCGGAAAGGCGGCGGGGCGCTTCCTGATCTTCTCCAGCGTCGCCTCGATCAGCCGCGGCACGCCGGCCGCCTTGATCTTGTCGACCTTGGTCAGCACGATCTGGTAGGAGACGGCGGCCTTGTCGAGCAGGCCGAGCACCTCCTCGTCATTGGCCTTGATGCCGTGGCGGGCGTCGATCAGCACATAGACGCGCTTCAGCGTGACGCGGCCTTTCAGGTAGTCGAAGACCAGCTTCGTCCACTGGTCCACCTGGTCTTTTGGCGCTTTGGCATAGCCGTAGCCGGGCATGTCCACCAGCGCCATCGGCGGCAGGTCGGCGCCTTCGCCGGAAAAGCCGTCCGGCACGAAATAGTTCAGTTCCTGCGTGCGGCCCGGCGTGTTGGAGGTGCGCGCCAGCCCCTTGCGGCCGACCAGCGCGTTGATGAGGGAGGACTTGCCGACATTGGAGCGGCCGGCGAAGGCGATCTCCGGCGGCCCCTCGGGCGGCAGGAACTTCATCGCCGGCACGCCGCGGATGAAAACCCAGGGGCGCGTAAACAGTTCAGCGTCGATTGCCGGGAGCTTGTTCACGCGGCTGTCTCCGGAAGAAGGAAAGGCCCGGTCCCGACGGTGCCGGGCCCGGTCCTCGTTTCGGGCGGGATGCTACTCGGCCGGCGACGGTTTCTTCTTGAACAAGGCTGCCAGATTGTCCCACAGCTCGATCTTGGCCCCCTGGCGCTTCATGATGACGCCCTGCTGGATGATGGAGAGCAGGTTGTTCCATGCCCAGTAGACCACCAGCCCGGCCGGGAAGCCGGCCATCATGAAGGTGAAGATCACCGGCATCCAGGTGAAGATCGCGGCCTGGGTGGGGTCCGGCGGGGTCGGGTTCATGCGCATCTGCAGGAACATGGTGACGCCCATGATGAGCGGCCACACGCCGATATGCAGGAAGGTGGGCACGGCGAAGGGCAGCAGGCCGAACAGGTTGAACAGCGAGGTCGGATCGGGCGCCGCCAGGTCGTGGATCCAGCCGAAGAACGGCGCGTGCCGCATCTCGATGGTGATGTAGAGCACCTTGTAGAGCGCGAAGAACACCGGAATCTGCAGCAGCACCGGCCAGCAACCCGCGATCGGATTGATCTTCTCGGTCTTGTACAGCTCCATCATGGCCTGCTGCTGCTTCATCTTGTCGTCCGCGTATTTCTCGCGGATCTCCATCATCTTCGGCTGCACCTTCTTCATGTTCGCCATCGACTTGTAGGACTTGTTGGCGAGCGGGAAGAAGATGGCCTTGACGATGACGGTGGTGGCCAGGATCGCCACGCCGAAATTGCCGAAGAACTTGTAGAGCGTGTCGATCAGCCAGAACATCGGCTTGGTGATGAAGTGAAACCAGCCCCAGTCGATCAAAAGGTCGAAGCGGCGGATGTCGCGGTCCTTCTCGTAGGCGTTGATCGTGGCCACTTCCTTGGCGCCGGCAAAGACCAGAGATTCGACCGTGGCCGACTGGCCGGCGGCGACCGTGATCGGGTCGCTCAGGAAGTCGGACTGGTAGCGGTGGCGGCCGTCCTCGAAATAGGCGAAGCGCGGCTGGAAGGACTGCTTGTCCGCCGGCACCAGCGTCACCGCCCAGTATTTGTCGGTGATGCCGAGCCAGCCGTCGCTGGACTTGCCGGGCGTATATTGCTTGTTCTTCTCGATGTCGGAGTATTTGTGCTCCTGCAGCCCTTCCTCGCCGGTCACGCCGATCAGCCCCTCGTGCAGCACGTAGGCAGCGGCTTCCGTGGGCTTGTCGAAGCGCGTCACGCGCCCGTAGTTCGACAGGGTGGCAGGCGCGGAGCCGCCGTTCTCCACCGTGTCGGACAGGGTGAACATGTACTGGTTGTCCACCGAGATGGTGCGCTTGAAGGTCAGGCCCTTGTCGTTGGTGTAGGCAAGCGTCACCGGGGTTGAGGGCGTCAGCGTCGGGTTGCCTTCCACGCTCCACACCGTGTCGGGGCCGGGCACGGCGCCGGTGTCGCCGCTGCCGACGAAGCCGATCTCGGCGAAATAGCCGTTCGGCAGCGCCGCCGGGTTGAGCAGCGCGATCTCCGGCGATGCCTTGTCGACGGTCAGGCGGTAGTGCTTGAGCTTGAGGTCGTCCAGACGCGCGCCGGTGAGGTTGATCGACCCCTCCAGGCTCGGCGTGTCGATCGCGACGCGATTGGTGGCCGTCAGCGCCTGCTCGCGCCCGGCGGGCGTGGAGCCGTCGGTGCCGGACAGGCTCGGGACCGCGCCGGGCTGCTGCGCCGTCGTCGCCGGCGCCGTGCCTTCGGCGGCCGGCTGCTGCTCGCCTTCGCGGGTGGCCTCGATGCGGGCGGTCTCGCGCTGCGCCTCGATGCGCGGGTTCATGTAGAACACCTGCCACAAGGTCAGGATCAGCACCGACAGCGCGATGGTGATGAAGAAGTTGCGGTTGTTTTCCATCGGG
>DAOKZN010000258.1:0-4072 GCA_035325625.1 Mesorhizobium sp.
GTCCACCAGTCGCGGCTGGAGCCGGCGCTGATGCTGTCGCTGCTGCCGGCCGACACGCTGCACATCCTCGACGAGGCTTCGGCGCGCTCGCCGTGGCTGGAGCCGTGGCGCGCGCTTGCCCGCACCATCGCCTTCAACGCCAAGCATGTCTTCGTCAGCCGCCGGCTGGTGCGGGTGCTGAAGGGGCGCGGGCGGCTGGCGGTCTATTTCCCCGACGATCCCGCCCCGGACGCGAAGGCGCTGCGGCTCTACCGCGCCGTGGCGCGCATCGCCATGCAGGCCGAGGCCGCCATCGTGCCCATCTTCGTCGACGGCGCGCGGCATCTGCCCTTTTCGCTGACGCCGGCCGGGCAGGCCCCGCGCCGCCTGTTTCCACGCCTGTCGATCAATGTGCTCAAGCCGATGACGATCGCCGAAATGACGGCGGCGGCGGCCGATCCCGCGGCCCATTCCCGCAACTTACTGTTCGACCGCATCACGGAAGCGCGCTCGCCCGCCTGACGGAAACGGGCGGCACAGGCATCCGTTCTTCTATTCCACATCCGGCGGCAAGGCCGCCTCCCCTTCCTGCTTGGCCCTGCGGGCGTAGGCGCGCATGCTGAAGGGCAAAAACACCAGATAGGCGAGCGCCGAGGCCGACAGCGTGTACCAGGGATAGCTCGCCAGCAGCAGGAAATAGAGCACCACCGCAAGGATGATGAGGAGCACGCGGTCGCCCGGCAGCTTCAGGCTCTTGCCGGAATAGACCGGCAGCCGGCTGACCAGCAGGAAAGCGATCAGCACGGTGAACACCGTGGCCGCGAGCGCGACCTCCTTGGTCGGCTGCAGGCCGAGGAAGGACAGATAGAGCGGCAGCATGACCAGCAGCGCGCCGGCCGGCGCCGGCACGCCGACGAAATAGTCCGACTGCCAGGCCGGCTGGTCCTCGGCCTGGTCCAGCACGTTGAAGCGGGCAAGCCGCATGCCGCAGGCGATGGCGAACAGCAGCGCCGCGATCCAGCCGGGCGAGCCGGCCCGGTCGAGCAGGTAGGCATAGAGCACCAGCGCCGGCGCCACGCCGAAATTGACGATGTCGGCCAGCGAATCCATCTGCGCACCGAATTTCGAGGTCGCCTTCAGCAGCCGCGCCAGCCGCCCGTCGATGCCGTCGAGGAACGCGGCGATCAGCACCATCACCACCGCCGGCTCGAAACGGCCCTCGAAGCCGAAGCGGATGCCGGACAGGCCGGCGCAGATCGCCAGGACCGTGACGAGGTTGGGGAAAACCATGCGCAGCGGAATCTCGCGGATGCGCGGGCCGCCATGGCCATGCGCCTCGAACCGCTTGAAGGGAGCTCCGGCCATGCCCGCGCCTACGAAACGCGCACCAGCGGCGCACTTTCGGCGCCGCCGAACTCGGCGATCACGGTCTCGCCCGCCACCGCCGTCTGGCCCACCGCCACGCGCGGCGCGGCGCCCGCGGGCAGATAGACATCGACGCGCGAGCCGAAGCGGATGAGGCCGAAGCGCTCGCCGACGGCGAGCGTGCCGCCGGGCTCGGCCCAGCACAGGATGCGGCGCGCCACGAGGCCGGCGATCTGCACGGCGGCGACGGTGCCGTTCGGGCTTTCGATGACGAGGCCGTTGCGCTCGTTTTCCGCGCTCGCCTTGTCCAGCTCGGCGTTGAGGAACTTGCCGGGCCGGTGCTCGATGCGGGCGACGCGGCCGCGCACCGGCGAACGGTTCACATGGCAGGAAAAGACGTTCATGAAGACGGAGACGCGCGTCATCTCGGCCTGCCCGAGGCCGAGCTCGCGCGGCGGAACGGCAGGCCCCACAGCCGAGACGACGCCGTCGGCCGGGCTCACCACCAGCCGGTCGTCCACCGGCGTCACCCGCTCGGGGTCGCGGAAGAAATAGGCGCACCAGGCCGTGAGGATGAGGCCCACCCAGAACAGGGTGGTCGAAAAATAGCCGAGGACAAGGGTGGCGGCGCCGAAACCGGCAATGAAGGGATAGCCTTCCCGGTGGATCGGGACGAAGGCGTTCTTGACCGTGTCGACGAGACTCATCGGGCTGTTTGGGCGGCTCCGTTTCGGGTGCGGCCTCTCTAGCGGAAACCGCCCCCAGCCGCAACGCAACAAACGGCAAGGCACCTGCCCGGCGCGGCGGGCGGCGCCGACGAAGCCGCGCAAAGGCGCGTCACGAGCGCTTCTGGGTCAACGCCATACCGGCGAGAATCAGCGCCACTCCGAGCCCGCTGAGCCATGCGGAAGGAGCGGCCGAGCGCATCAGGTCGAAGGCCACGCCGGACACCATCTGACCGCCGACGACCAGAAGCGCCGTGTTGATGGCGCCGATGCGGGCCACCAGCCAGCTTCCCGACGCGACGAACACGACGCCCAGCGGCCCGCCGAGATAGACCCACCAGGGAACCTCGCCGGCGCCGGCCGGAAGGAGTCCGCCGATCGCCAGCCCGACGACGGTGAGCGCCGCGAAGCCGACGACATGGTTCCAGAAGGAGGAGACCAGCGGCGAGGTGGACAGGCTGAGGCGCCCGTTCAACTGGCGGCTCACGATCACCAGCATACCGGCGACGCAGGCGAATATGGCCGACAGGATCATGCGAAATGCCCCTGCAGGATGATGAGAAGACTGCCGGCCAGGATCAAGCCGAGGGCGGCGAAGTCGCGCCCGCCGGGCCGGCGCGCCGGAAGGCCGAACAGGCCCCAGCGGTCGGCGGCGAGGCCGAATCCGACCTGCCCCGCCAGGCCCAGGGCCAGCGTTCCCGACAAGGCGATCGGCGAATTGACGGCAAAGGAAGTGAGCATGACGGTGACGGCGCCGGAGATCCCTCCCAGATAGGCCCACAGGGGCGCCGACGGCTTCGCCGGGGCGCCGGCGCCCTGGCGGCGCAAGAGCAGGGCCAGCAGCAGCAGCGCAGCCGCGGTGCCGGTGCCGTGGGCGACCCAGGACGAGAAAAGCGGGTTGCCGTAGCGGGCAAGCTCGCCATTGAGATGGACCATCGCCGTCAGCAGCCCGCCGGTGGCGAAGGCCGCGACCAGATGAAGCGGGTTGAGGCGCCGTGCCGCGGCATCGTCCGTCATGATCGATCCCTTTCCCGGATGGCGTCAGGAGACCTCGGAGGTGCGCCGGCGCACCACCACGCCCATCTCGTCGCTCTCGCGGGCGATGCGCAGCCTTTCCTCGGCCTCGGTGGCCTCGCGCTGGCGGTCCCACATGGAAGCGTAGAGCCCGCCCTTGCGCAGGAGCGCCGCATGGGTGCCGCGCTCGGCGATGCGGCCATCCTTCAGCACGATGATCTCGTCGGCCGAGATGACGGTGGAAAGCCGGTGGGCGATGACGATGGTGGTGCGGTCGCGGCTGACCAGGTCGAGCGCCGCCTGGATCTCCTGCTCGGTGTGGCTGTCGAGCGCCGAGGTGGCCTCGTCCAGGATCAGGATCGGCGGGGCCTTGAGAATGGTGCGCGCGATGGCCACCCGCTGCTTCTCGCCGCCGGAGAGCTTCAGCCCGCGCTCGCCCACCATGGTGCGATAGCCGTCCGGCAGTCCCTCGATGAAGGGGCCGATCTGGGCAAGCTCGGCGGCCCTCCTCACCTCTTCCTCGGCGGCGGCGGGGCGGCCGTAGCGGATGTTGTAGGCAATCGTGTCGTTGAACAGCACGGTATCCTGCGGAACCATGCCGATGGCGGCGCGCAGGCTTTGCTGGGTGACGTCGCGCACGTCCTGCCCGTCGATCAGCACCGCGCCCTGCTGCACGTCGTAGAAGCGGAACAGAAGCCGCGAGATGGTGGACTTGCCGGCGCCGGAAGGCCCGACGATGGCCACGGTCTTGCCCGCCGGCACCTCGAAGCTGATCCCTTTGAGGATCTGCCGGTCCGGCTCGTAGGAGAAATGCACGTCGCGGAACTCGACGCGGCCCGGCCCGGCGGCCAGCGGCCGGGCATCGGCCTTGTCGGTGATCTCCTGCCTGACGTCGAGCAGGTCGAACATCTGCTCGATGTCGGTCAGGCCCTGCCGGATCTCGCGGTAGATGAAGCCGATGAAGTTCAGCGGCACCGAAAGCTGCACCA
>DAOKZN010000259.1:0-4025 GCA_035325625.1 Mesorhizobium sp.
GCGCGGTATGCTTTTCCTTATATTTCTCATAGATGTAGGCGATGACTTCGTCGCGACGCTCGTGCTCGAAGTCGACGTCGATATCGGGCGGCTCGTTCCTTTTCTCGGAGATGAAGCGCTCGAAAAGCGCGTCGATCCGCTCGGGACCCACCGCAGTAATGCCGATGCAATAGCAGACCACCGAATTGGCGGCAGAGCCTCGGCCTTGGCACAGGATACCCTTGCCGCGCGCGAACTGGATGATGTCGTGCACCGTCAGGAAATAGCGCGCGTAGCCCATGCGCTCGATCAGGTCCAACTCCTCCCTGATCCGCCCTGAGACAGTCTGCGGCACGCCCGCCGGGTAGCGTTCGGCCGCGCCCTCCCAGGACAGGCGCTCGAGCTCCTGCTGCGGGGTCGCGCCGTCGCGTGTCGGCTCATCCGGATAATTGTGGCTGAGCTCGCCGAGCGAAAAGGACAGCGTCTCGGCGAAGCGAAGCGTCTCGGCAAGCGCTTCGGGGTGGCGGCGAAACAGCCGCGCCATCTCGGCCGCCGGCTTCATGTGGCGCTCGGCATTGGCGGCAAGCTCCAGCCCGGCCTGCGCGACCGTGACGTTGAGCCGGATCGCCGTCAGCACGTCCTGCAGCGGGCGCCGTTCGGCGGCATGGTAAAGCACCTCGTTGGTGGCCAGCATGGGCAGGCCGGCCGCGGCGGCCATGGCGGCCGCCTGGGCGAGGCGGAAGCGGTCGTTGCCGCGATAGTCGGGTGCTGCGGCCAGCCACAGGCCTTTGCCGAAGCGATCCTTGAGGCGGGAAAACAGGGCCAGCGCATCCTGCGCCGGCGCCATGAGATCGGGCAGCACCGCCAGCGACATATCCTCTCCCCATTCCAGCAGATCGTCGAGAAGGACGAGCGGCGCGCCCTTCTCGCTTTCCTCGCGCAGGTTGGCCTGCGTCAGCAGGCGGCAAAGATGCCCCCAGCCCTTGCGGTCCTGCGGATAGGCGAGCACGTCGGGCGTGCCGTCGGCGAAGACCAGCCGGCAGCCGGGGTGGTAGGCGAGGCTCGCCGCCGCCGTTTCCTCTGAGAGCTTGATATGTTTCGACTGGCTCCAGGCGCGCACCACGCCGGCCACCGTGTTGCGGTCGGCCAGACCCATGCCGGCATGGCCGAGGGCGCAGGCGGTCACGACCAGCTCCTCAGGATTGGAAGCGCCGCGCAGGAGAGAAAAATTCGACTGAACGCCGAATTCGACATAGGCCGGCGAAGCGGGGGCGGACGGCGCGCTCATGGGAAGATGCCGTGCATGAACCAGCGCGGCGACGGCTCTCCGGCCTCGTGCAGGCCCTGGCGATAGAGCCAGTAGCGGCGCCCCTCGACATCCTCGACGCGGTAGTAGTCGCGGGTCGGCGCCTTCGCGCCCGCATCGTCCAGCCACCATTCCGGGGCGATGCGCTCCGGCCCCTCGGCATGGGCGACGCGGTGCAGCGCGCGGCGCCAGCGGAAGCGCAGCGGCGGGCCTTCAGGCATCTCGGTGGCCGGCACCTCGATCGGCTCGGGCTGGCGGAAAAGCCGGATCGGCCGCTCCGGCGGCAGCACCGGCACCGGTCGCGGAACCCGGATGCGATCGCGCCTGTCGGCCGGGTGCGGCTTGCGCAAGGGGGCCTCCGGCTTCACGGCCCGGGCGAAGGGGAGGAGGGCGACCGCGCGCTCGGGCAGGTGGCTTTCGACCGCGACGGGCCGCAGCACCGCGCCTTCGCCGAGCCGGGCGCGGACGCGGTCGGCGAACAGGGCAAGGCCGTCCTCCCCTTCGTCGGCGGCGCCGGCAAGGTCCGCCTGGCGCGCGGCGAAGGGCGCGGCCGCCAGCACCGACAGGCGCACCAGGTCGAAGCCGTAGCCGGCATCTAGGCTCTCGCCGATGGCCGCGAGCTTCTCGTGGAACAGCCGGCGGATCAGCGCGGGGTCGCGCAGCGGCCGCGAGGTGCCGATGGCGATGCGGCTGACGGCGCCGTCGACCCGGAACAGGGAAAGCGCCAGCGTCCGCGCGCCCTCACCGCGCCGTTCCAGGCCGGATTTGAGCGTGGCCGCCAGCATCTGCATCAGCGCCTCGACGTCGTCGGTGAGCGTGACGGGCTCGGCAAGCTGCCGCTCGGCCGAGAGCAGGGCGACCGGCAGGCGCGGCGAGATGGCTTCGTCGAGGCGACCGAGTGCCTGGTCGAGCCGCAGGAGCAGGCCCGCGCCGAAGCGGCGCGCGAGCGGGGCGCGCGGCATCGCCATCACCGCGCCGGCGGTGCGCAGGCCGACGCTTTGCAGCGCGGCGCGCGTCTGCGTTTCGATGCGCAGTGCCGCCAGCGGCAGCGGCGAAAGAAGCGTCTCTTCCTCGCCCGGCGCAACCACGAGGCGCCCGCGGAAGCGTGCCGCCGCCCAGGCCGCGCCCGCCGTGGAGGCGATGGCGGCGCGCGCCTCGAAGCCTTGCTGGAAGAAATGCGCCAGCATGCCGTCCAGCATCGCCCTCTCGCCGCCGAACAGCGCCGCGCAGCCGGTGACGTCGAGGAAGAGAGCGTCCTCGCCGTCCAGCGCCACCAGCGGCGTGTAGCGGTCGCACCAGTCGGCAAGGCCCTCCAGCAGGCGCCGGTCGGCATCCGCGTCGGCCTCGACGACGTCCAGGCCGGGGTGCATGGCGCGCGCGTCGGCCAGCCCCATGCCGCGCTTCAGGCCGAGCGCTTCAGCCCTTTCGTCCAGCGCGGCGATGCGGCGGGTGTTGTTCTCGTGGCGGCTGAGGGCGAGGGGGGCGTGAAGCTGCGGGCGGGAACGCCACGACCTGCCCAGGCGCTGCCGCAGCACCCTTTCCGCCGCCAGATAGGGAAACCACAGCGACAGGATCCTTTGTCCGGCTTTCCGTGGCGTTTCTTTCGCGGAATTGGTGCTCATCGGGGTTCCACTCCAGGATGAATCGGCCCGGCAGGGCGGCGGGGCACTTGCCGACGGTGACGGTGAAGGCGGGGCGGCCGATGGAGCCGGCGAGCGGCCCGGCCAGGGTGTGCCGCGGCGCTGCCGGCGCGGGCGAGACGAGGAGGCGCACGGGCGCGGCGGTGGGCTCGGCTTCCGCCGCCTGGCGCAGCAGCAGCACCGGCCGTCCTGCAGCCTGTGCCCGGCGGTGCAGGCGGCGCGTGGCGGTGAGGTCGAGCCGGCCGCAATTGCCGCGCACCTCCAGCACCACGGCCGAGAGCGCCGTCAGCGCTGCCGCCTCCTCCGCCACCCACAGCGCATCGGCCAGCTTCGGCGCTTCGGCAAGGATGAGCTCGTCGGCCGCGATGCCGAACGATGCGGCGAGCCCGGCGGCGTGCGGGAAGCCGGCCTCGCGGAAGATTTCGGCAGTGCCCACCCACAGGACCGGCGCGCCGGCTTTTTCCGTCCGCTTCAGCAGCAGGCCGGCTAGTGCCAGGGCAAAGCCCGCGACGGCGCCGGCATCACGCGTCTCGCCCCCGTGGATCTCCGTCAGCGCGGCCCGGGCCAGCCCGCCGCCGAGCAGCGCATCGAGCCGGGCCGCGCCCGTGGGCAGCCACGCATCGTGGCGGGCAGGCATGCCGGCGGGCGTTTCCAGCCGCTCGGGCAGCGTGCCCTCGATCCTCGCGATTTCCCGGCGCAGGGCCAAAACGGCTTCCCGCGCCACGGCGCTGCTCGCCATGACGATCCGGCTCTCGGTATTTGTTCCTGTTATGTTCTTATGGATTCCAGAGCCGGCCCGGAGAGTCAAGCGGAGTCTTTAGAGCATGTTGCAGCCAAGTGGAATCACTTGGCGTCGCAGACATGCGGCAAAATCAATTAGATAGACCATGATGTCGTCCGAAAACCGCTTCACACTTTTCGGCATCATGGTCTAGGAATTTATTCTGCGTCCTGCCTCTCGCCTTCGTGCCGCTCCATGCCCAGCCCGGCATGCCTACGGGAAGCTTCTTCCTCCGCTCACCCCTTTTTCTCCCTCTCGGAAGGCGTTGCCGGCCATGCTCATTTGCCGAGGGCCGAGCAAAGGCATATATGCCGCGGGA
>DAOKZN010000260.1:0-4009 GCA_035325625.1 Mesorhizobium sp.
CCTATGTCGATTCGGGCACCATGGTGGACACCTGGGCCTCGGTCGGCTCCTGCGCCCAGATCGGCAAGAACGTGCATCTGTCCGGCGGCGTCGGCATCGGCGGCGTGCTGGAGCCGATGCAGGCCGGCCCCACCATCATCGAGGACAACTGCTTCATCGGCGCGCGCTCCGAGGTGGTCGAGGGCTGCATCGTGCGCGAGGGCTCGGTGCTGGGCATGGGCGTGTTCATCGGCCAGTCGACCAGGATCGTGGACCGCGCCACGGGCGAGGTGTTCTACGGCGAGGTGCCGGCCAATTCGGTGGTCGTGGCCGGCTCCATGCCCGGCAAGCCGCTGCCGAACGGCGAGCCCGGCCCCTCGCTTTACTGCGCCGTCATCGTCAAGCGCGTGGACGAAAAGACCCGCGCCAAGACCTCGATCAACGAGCTGCTGAGAGACTGAGCCCGCAGGGCGGCCGGCACGAGGACGAAAGCGTTGGACAAGCAGTCGCAATTCGTCTGGTTCTTCTTCAGGACGTCCGGCCGCGTCAGCCGGGCGGCCTATTTCCTTGGCGGGCTGCTGGTCGCTCTCGTCCAGGCCTTCCCGCTCTACCGCTTCACCCTGGTCGCGGAAGGATCGCCCGAAAGCGAGATGTGGGCCATGGTCTTCTTCGTGGCCTTTCTCGCCTCGCTCTGGTCCAACATCGTGCTGGCGGTGAAGCGCCTGCACGACCTCGGCAAGCCGGGGCTGATGGCGCTGGTGCTGTTCGTGCCGGTCATCTCGATCCTCGCCTTTCTGGTGCTGTGCCTGTTTCCCGGCCAGCCCGGACCGAACCGCTACGGGGCGCGCACCAACGCCCCGGCCTGACCGCCCGCTGCCGCAACAGGCTGGCACAAGCCGCGCCTCGTGACACGGCGTGCGCTTTCGACTATCGCTTCGGCATGATGCTGCCGACCGACCCCGCCGCAAACCTCGCCGCCCTCATCCGCTGCCCGTCCGTGACGCCGGCCGAAGGCGGCGCGCTCACGGCGCTGGAGGCGATGCTGAAGCCGCTGGGTTTTCTGGTCGAGCGGCCCGTCTTTTCCGAGGACGGCACGCCGGACGTCGAGAACCTCTACGCGCGCCGCGCCGGCAACGGCCCGCATCTGATGTTCGCCGGCCACACCGACGTGGTGCCGGTGGGCGACGAGGCGGCGTGGACCCACCCGCCCTTCTCGGCGGCTGTGGCCGGTGGCGAGATGTACGGGCGCGGCGCCGTGGACATGAAGGGCGGCATCGCCTGTTTCGTGGCGGCGCTGGCGCGGCATGTCGAGGCCAGGGGCGGCCCGAAAGGCTCGGTCTCGCTGGTCATCACCGGCGACGAGGAGGGACCCTCCATCAACGGCACGGTCAAGCTGCTGGAATGGGCGGCGGCCAAAGGCGAGACCTGGGATGCGGCGATCGTCGGCGAGCCGACCAATCCCGACAGCCTGGGCGACATGATCAAGATCGGCCGGCGCGGCTCCATCTCGGGCCTCGTCACCGTCAACGGCAGGCAGGGGCATGCCGCCTATCCGCACCTTGCCGACAATCCGGTTCGCGGCATCCTGACGCTGGTGGACGCGCTGCTCGCCCCGGCCTTCGACGAAGGCACGAAGGATTTCCAGCCGACCAATCTGGAGGTGACCTCGATCGACGTCGGCAACCCGGCCACCAACGTCATCCCGGCGAGGGCGACGGCGGCCTTCAACATACGCTTCAACGACACGTGGACGGCCGAAACGCTCCAGGCCGAGATCCACAACCGGCTGGACGCCGCCGCGCGGCGCCGGAAATACCGCAAGGGGCGCAGCGAGCCGATCGACTTCGAGCTCGTCTGGCGCGACCGGCCGAGCCACGTCTTCCTGACCCGCGACGACAGGCTGATCGAGGCGCTGAGCGGCTCGGTCCAGGCGGTCACGGGGCGCCGGCCGGCGCTTTCCACCTCCGGCGGCACCTCGGACGCGCGCTTCATCAAGGATCATTGCCCGGTGGTGGAGTTCGGGCTAGTCGGCAAGACCATGCACATGGTGGACGAGCGCGTCGCGCTGTCCGACCTGGAAACGCTGACCCGGATTTACCTTCGCTTCATCGAGGACTGGTTCGGATAGATCCATGCTTTCGGCGGAAGAAACCCAGGCCTCGCTGACGGGCGCATGGCGGCTGATGCTCGGCAAGGCCGACGGCCTGCGGCTGCTCGACCTCACGGCCGACGGCTTCTGGAATTCGTTCTTCGCCATCGCGGTGGCCGCGCCCGCGCTGATCGTCGGCTGGGTGGGCATCGCCAACGAGATCGGCGACCCCGGCGCCGTCTCGGGCCGCTTCGGCCTGGTGCTGCGGCTGGCGCTGGTCGATCTCGGCTCCTGGGTGCTGCCGCTGGTGGCGCTGGCGCTGGTGGCGCCGCGCGTCGGCATCGGCGGCCGCTTCGTGCATTATGTGGTGGCCTCCAACTGGGCCTCCGCGATCGTCGCCTGGCTGATGCTGCCGGCGGCGCTGGTCAGGCTCGTCACCCCCGCCGAGGACCAGACGTCGGGCGTGGTTTCGCTGGTGCTGTTCCTCGCCTCGATGGTGCTGACCTGGCGCATGACCAACGCCGTCATCGCGCGCGGGCCGGCCGTAGGCTCGGCGGTCTTCGCCGGCATGTTCGCGGCTTCGCTGCTGGCGCTGTTTTCCCTGCAGGCGCTGCTCGGCCTGCCCGTCCCGGACTGAGGGCCTGAAGCGTGCCGAGCGAATCTGAAAGATCGCGGCGCGCTCTACGGCTCCTCCAGCGGATAATCCACGCCGACGAGGAAAAGCCCGTCCGGCGGCGCCACCTGGCCGCAGTCGGCGCGGTTCCTCGCCTCCAGCGCCGCCCGCAGGTCGGCCGCGGTCCAGGCGCCCTCGCCCACGCGCTTCAGCGAGCCCACCATGGAGCGCACCTGGTTGTGCAGGAAGGAGCGGGCCGAGGCGCGGATCTCGATGACGTCGCCGGCGCGCGCCACGTCCAGCCGGTCGAGCGTGCGCAGCGGGCTGCTGGCCTGGCACTGGGCCGAGCGGAAAGTGGTGAAGTCGTGCCGGCCGAGCAGCACTTTCGCCGCCTCGTGCATGGCCCCGGCGTCGAGCGGCTTCGGCACCCACCACACCTTGCCCTTTTCCAGTGCCGGGGGCGCGCGGCGGTTGGCGATGCGGTAGAGATAGTGGCGCCCCAGCGCCGAGAAGCGGGCGTCGAAGCCTGCGTCCACGGCTCTCGCCTTCAGGATGGCGACACGGTCGCCGGCCTGCTGGAGATGCGCGTTGAGCGCGTCGCGCACCGTGTCGGGCAGCCAGTCCTTCGAAAGGTCCACATGCGCCACCTGCGCCGCGGCGTGGACGCCGGCGTCGGTGCGGCCGGCGCCGTGCAGCGCCACGCAGTCGCCGCAGAATTTCTCGACGGCGCGCTCGATCGCCTCCTGAACGGAGAGATGGCCGGCCTGCCGCTGCCACCCGGCATACGGGCCGCCGTCATATTCGATGTCGAGGCGAAAGCGCGGCATTGGCCGGAGCGGAGGCGGTCAGGCGGCGAGTTCTGAGGTGAAGGCCGGGGCGTAGACCAGCCTGCCGGTGGCCGGCGCCTCGCCCCAGGCCTGCGCCTGCAGCGCCTCGCCCTGATATTCGCTGTCGAAGCTCGCGGCGCGCTCGCGGCTGTAGCCGAAGCGGCCGTAATAGGCGGGATCGCCCAGCACGACGGAAAGCCGCTCGCCGGCATTCTTCAGGCGGATATGAGCCTCGCGCACCAGCGCGCCGCCGATGCCGGTGCCGTGGAAGGAAGGCCCGACGGCGAGAGGCGCCAGCGCCACGGCGGGAAAGTCGTGCCCGTCCTGCCGCACGTAGAGGCGGGAGAACAGGATGTGGCCGACCACCTGGCCGTCTTCCACCGCCACCAGTTCCAGCACCGCGTCGCCCCGGGCGACCAGCGCGTCGACCAGGCCGGATTCCGCATGCTGGCCGAAGGCGTGCTCCTCGACGAGGCGGATCGCCTCGCGGTCGCGCGGCGT
>DAOKZN010000261.1:0-4001 GCA_035325625.1 Mesorhizobium sp.
CATCAGCACCGGCTCGGAGCCGATATTGGCGAAGGCGCGGATGCGCGCGCGCGGCTTCAGCGCAAGCGCCTTGCCGGCCTTCTTCGAGCCGAGCAGCACGGCGGCCGCGCCGTCGACGATGCCGGAGGAGTTGCCGGCGTGGTGGACGTGGATCACCTCCTCCACCTCCGGGTGCTTCTGCACGGCGACCGCGTCGAAGCCGCCCATCTCGCCCGGCATGACGAAGGACGGATTGAGCGCGGCCAGCGTCTGCATGTCGGTGCCGGGACGCATATGCTCGTCATGGTCGAGGATGGTCAGTCCGTTCTGGTCCCGGATCGGGATGACGGACTTCTTGAACCAGCCCTTCTCCCACGCCTTGGCGGCGCGCTTCTGGCTCTCCACCGCATAGGCGTCCACATCGTCGCGGGAGAAGCCGTATTTCGTGGCGATGAGGTCGGCGGAGATGCCCTGCGGCACGAACCAGCCCGGCAGACCGACCGAGGGGTCCATGAACCAGGCGCCGCCCGAGGCGCCCATGCCGACGCGGCTCATCGATTCCACGCCGCCGGCGACGACGATCTCGTCGGCGCCCTGGACGATCTTGGCCGCGCCGAGATTGACGGCGTCGAGCCCGGAAGCGCAGAAGCGCGAGATCTGCATGCCCGGCGCCTTGGTGTCGTAGCCGGCCTCGAAGGCAGCGGCGCGGGGGATGACGGCGCCGGCCTCGCCGACCGGATCGACGCAGCCGAAGATGATGTCGTCCACAGTCGAGGTGTCGAGCCCGTTGCGGTCGCGGATCGCTTCCAGCGTGCGGGCCGCCAGCCGCACCGCCGGCACCTCGTGCAGCGAGCCGTCCTTCTTGCCGCGCCCGCGCGGGGTGCGCACCGCGTCATAGACATAGGCTTCAGCCATGATGTGCTTCCTTCCCTGAAGATTCGAATACGGGTTCGACGCGAACGTCGGTCCTGACGGAATTGGCGATGAAGCAGACCTCATGCGCCCTGTGATGGAGTTCATCGAGCGTGATGCGGTCGGCGTCGCAGTCGATACGGGGCCGTAGCGTCACTTTCGTCAGTGCGACGCGGCCTTCTGCGGTCTTTTCCAGAATACCTTCCGCCGCATCGTGATAGGCGCGCACCATGACCCCGGCGCGGCGCGCAAGGTCAAGAAAGGACAGCATGTGGCAAGAAGAGAGCGCCGCCACCATCAGCTCTTCCGGGTCGACGGCCGTCGGGTCGGCATAGGGGCGCGGCACCACGTTCGGCGAGGCCGAGGCCCGCACCGCGAGGCCGTTGTCGAAGCGGATCTGGTGCACCCGCGAATAGCGCCCGGCGGGAAAATTCTCCTCCGGCTTGGCCTTCCATTCGATTTCCGCGACATAGGTCGACATGCGCCTCGTCCTCACAGGCTTCGCGCGATCAGCAGCTTCATGATCTCGTTGGTGCCGCCGTAGATGCGCTGCACGCGGGCATCGCGATACATGCGCGCGATCGGATATTCATTCATATAGCCATAGCCGCCGAACAGCTGCAGGCATTCGTCCACCACCTTGCCCTGCAGATCGGACAGCCAGTATTTGGCCATCGAGGCGGTCGCGGCGTCGAGCCCGCCGGCGACATGGCGGGCGACGCAGTCGTTGTAAAAGACGCGGCCGATGGTGATCTCCGTCTTCAGCTCCGCCAGCCTGAACTGGGTGTTCTGGAAGTCGAGGATCGGCTTGCCGAAGGCCTTGCGCTCCTTCACGTAGTCGATGGTCGCGGCAAGCGCGCGCTCGGCCATGGCTATGGCCTGGCCGCCGATCAGCAGCCGCTCCCGCGGCAATTGCTGCATGAGCTGGACGAAGCCGCTGCCCTCTTCCGCCCCCAAAAGGTTGGCCGTGGGCACGGACACGTCGTTGAAGAACAGTTCGGAGGTGTCGTTGGCCTTCAGCCCGATCTTGTCGAGGTTGCGGCCGCGCTGGAACCCCTCGACCTCGTCGGTCTCGACCACGATCAGCGACGTGCCCCTGGCGCCCTGCGACGGATCGGTCTTGGTGACGACGATGACCAGATTGGCGTTCTGGCCGTTGGTGATGAAGGTCTTGGAGCCGTTGATGCGATAGCGGTTGCCGTCGCGCTCGGCGCGGGTCTTGATGCCCTGCAGGTCGGAGCCGGCACCGGGCTCGGTCATGGCGATGGCGCCGATCAGTTCTCCCGTGGCGAGCCGCGGCAGCCATTTCTCCTTCTGCTCCTCCGAGCCGTAGTGGAGGATATAGGGCGCCACGATGGCATTGTGCAGCACGATGCCGAAGCCGTCGACGCCGACATGGCCGATGGCGTCGATGATGGCGGCCTCATGCGCATAGGTTCCGCCGGCGCCGCCATAGCGCTCGGGCATGGAGGCGCACAGCAGGCCCGCGGCGCCGGCCTTTTCCCAGGCCGAGCGCTCGACGATCTCGTTCTTCTCGTAGGCTTCGTAATGCGGCGCGATCTCGTCTTCCATGAAGCGGCGCGCCATGTCGTAGAGCATGGCGACGTCCTCGCCCGCCCAGGCGGGCTTCGGCAGGCCGAGCACTTCGGCGGGGTCGGTCATCACGGTTCTCCAGCGCCCAGCCTAGAACGCCTCGGCCGGCAGCGCCATCATGGCGTCGGCGCCCGAAGAGAGGCGGGCGAGGTGCGCGGCGGTTTCCGGCATCGCCCGCTCCATGAAGAAGCGGCCGGTGACCAGCTTCGCCTCGTAGAAGGAAGCCGCCTCGCCGCCTTCGGAAAGCTTCTCCTGCGCCACCTTCGCCATGCGGCCCCACATGTAGCCCAGCGCCACCAGCCCGAAGAGGTGCAGATAGTCGGTGGAGGCGGCGCCCGCATTGTCCGGCTTTTGCATCGCGTTCTGCATCAGCCACATGGTGGCGGCCTGGAGGTCGTTGAGGCCCTTCTTCAGCGCCTTGGTGAAGGGCGCCATCTTCTCGTCGGCGCGGTGCGCCTCGCAGAAGTCGCCCACCTCCTTGAAGAAGGCCTGGATGGCGCGGCCGCCGTTCATGGCCAGCTTGCGGCCGACGAGGTCGAGCGCCTGGATGCCGTTGGCGCCCTCGTAGATCATGGCGATGCGGGCGTCGCGCACGAACTGGCTCATGCCGTGCTCTTCGATGTAGCCGTGGCCGCCGAACACCTGCTGGGCCATCACCGCATGCTCGAAGCCCTTGTCGGTGAGCACGCCCTTCACCACCGGCGTCATCAGGCCGAGATGGTCGTCGGCCGCCTGCCGGTCGGCCTCGTCGCCCGAACGGTGCGCCACGTCGGAGCTCAGCGCCGTCCACAGCACCAGTGCGCGGCCGGCCTCGTTGAAGGCGCGCATGGTCATCAGGGCGCGGCGGATGTCGGGGTGGACGATGATCGGATCGGCCGGCTTGTCGGGCGCCTTCGGCCCCGACAGCGAACGGCCCTGCAGGCGCTCCTTCGCATAGGCGACGGCGTTCTGGCTGGCCACCTCGCCCATCGACAGACCCTGAAGGCCGACGCCGAGGCGGGCCTCGTTCATCATGGTGAACATGGCCCTCAGCCCGCCGTTCTCTTCGCCAAGCAGGTAGCCTTCGGCCTCGTCGTAGTTCATGACGCAGGTGGCGTTGCCGTGGATGCCCATCTTCTCTTCCAGCGAGCCGCAGGACACGCCGTTGCGCGCGCCCGGGGCGCCGGCCTCGTCCAGCCGGAACTTGGGCACGATGAACAGGGAAATGCCCTTGGTGCCGGCCGGCGCGCCCTCGATGCGGGCCAGAACCAGATGCACGATGTTTTCGGCCATGTCGTGCTCGCCGGCGGAGATGAATATCTTCTGGCCGGAGATCCTGTAGGTGCCGTCGCCCGCCGGCACCGCGCGGGTGCGCAGCAGGCCGAGGTCGGTGCCGCAATGCGGCTCGGTCAGGTTCATGGTGCCGGTCCAGGTGCCTTCCACCATCTTCGGCAGCCAGACCTGCTTCTGCTCCTCGCTGCCATGGGCGAGGATGGCGGCGATGGCGCCCTGCGTCAGGCCCGGATACATCATCAGCG
>DAOKZN010000262.1:0-3984 GCA_035325625.1 Mesorhizobium sp.
ACGTCGGTGACGACCAGATCGCCCTCGCCCGCCGCCACCCAGCGCCACAGCGTCGCGGCGTTGGAGGTCACGCGCACCTCGTGGCCGGCGCGCGACAGCGCCTGGTTGAGCACGGTGCGGATCGCCGCATCATCATCGGCGACGAGGATGGTGCCGTGCACGCTCATGTCCGCTCCTCCTTCCAGGCCGGCATGAGCACGCGGAAAGTGGTGCCGCGCGGGGTCGATTCGCATTCCACGATGCCTCCATGCTCGCCCACGATCTTGGCCACCAGCGCCAGCCCGAGGCCGGAACCGTTCGGCTTCGTGGTGATAAACGGATCGAACAGGATCGGCTGGATGTCCTCCGACACGCCCGGGCCGTTGTCGTGCACGCAGAATTCCAGCGGCAGCGAGACGCGTTCGGGCGTGCCCGGCACCGAGACGCGGATGCCCGGCCGGAAGGCCGTGGACAGCCCGATCTCGCCCAGCGGGTCGCTGCCTACCGCCTCTGCCGCGTTCTTGACCAGGTTGAGGAAGACCTGGATGAGCTGGTCGCGGTTGCCGAAGACCGGAGGCAGCGATGGATCATAATCCTCCACGATCTTGATTTTGCTGGCGAAACCGTTTTTCGCGATGGCCTTCACATGATCCAGGACCACGTGGATGTTGACCGGATAGCGTTCGATCGGCCGCTCGTCGGAAAACACCTCCATGCGGTCCACCAGCGCGACGATGCGGTCGGTTTCGTCGGTGATGAGGCGCGTCAGCGCGCGATCCTCGTCGGAAGCGGAGAGTTCAAGAAGCTGCGCAGCGCCGCGGATGCCGGACAGCGGGTTCTTGATCTCGTGCGCCAGCATGGCGGCAAGGCCGGTGACGGAGCGCGCCGCCCCGCGATGCGTCATCTGCCGGTCGATCTTGTCGGCCATGGAGCGTTCCTGGAACATCACCACCACGGAGCCCGGAAATTCCGTCACCGGGGCGGCGTAGAGATCGACCACCTTCTCGATGCCGAGACGCGGCGAGGATACGTCCACGCGGTATTCGTTGACGGGGACCAGCCGCTCGCGCACCTGCTCCACCAGGGTCAGCAGCGGGCTGCCGAAAGGGATGAACTTGTCCAGCGTGCTGCGGGCAAGCACCGCGGCGCTGGAACGGAAGAAATCCTCCGCCTCGGCATTGGCGAAGGTGATCACGTTGTCCGGCCCCACCATGACGACCGGCCGGCGAATGGTGTTGAGCACGACCTGGGCGGCGTCCACCCCGGCCGCGAACGGAGGCGCGGCCGCCCTCATGCCGCGCTCCGCACGGTTTTGCCGGTGTCCTGCGCACACAGGAAGGCCTGGCGCAGCAGCGCCGTCACCTCCTTCGGCTCGCGCGAGGTGAGGATGCGCTTGCGCAGGTCGTCTCCGGCATCGGCCGCATGCCGGTCGAGATACCAGCCCAGATGCTTGCGCGCCTGCCGCAGCCCGCTCTCGACGCCGTAGAGGGCGAGCATGTCCTCATAATGGGCGGCGACATAGTCGGCCATCGCCGACGGGCCGCCCGGCACGCCGGCCGCTTGCCTGCCGGCGGCTTCCGCCGCCATGCCGGCGGCGGTCCACGGCGCACCGTAATGCGCGCGCCCGACCATCACCGCATCCGCGCCGGACTGCTCCAGCATCGCCGCCGCGTCGGCCAGGGAGCCGGCATCGCCATTGGCCACCACGGGAACGGAAACCGCGTCCTTCACCCTGCGTATCGCGCGCCAGTCGGCCCTGCCATTGTAGAATTGGCAGCGGGTGCGGCCATGCACCGTCACCATCCGCACGCCCGCCTGCTCGGCCCGGCGCGCCAGCATGGGCGCGTTCAGCACGCCTTCGTCCCAGCCCAGCCGCATCTTGACCGTGACCGGCACGGAAACGGCGCCGACGACCGCCTCGATCAGGGTCAGCGCGTGGTCAAGGTCGCGCATCAGCGCAGAGCCGGCATAGCCGCCCGTCACCTTCTTGGCTGGACAGCCCATGTTGACGTCGATGATGTCGGCGCCCTCGCCCGCCGCGATGCGCGCCGCCTCGGCCATGTGGACGGCCTCGCGCCCGGCAAGCTGAACCATGTGGACAGGCAGGCCGGAATGGCGGATGCGCAGGTCGAAGCCGGCGCGGCCGCGGGCCAGCTCGCCGCTCGCCACCATTTCGGAAACGACGAGCCCCGCCCCATGCGCGTGGGCGCGCTTGCGGAACGGCGCGTCGGTGATGCCCGACATCGGCGCCAGGAACACGCGGTTGCGGATTTCGACGCCGCCGATGCAAAGCGGCCGGGCAAGTGCCGCCCTATCAATCATGCACAAAAACCAAGCAAATTTCGTTCATGCACATTCTGTAGCCAAATCCGCACCATTGTGCAATGCAGGATAAGCGGACTCTGTGGCGTATTTGGGAAAAGGCTGGCCTTCCATGGCGCCCGCGACTAAGTGCTCTGCGCATGAGAGACGAGAGCGGAAATCGGGATGCGCCAAGCGGCCGCGATGTTGCGGTCGTTATCGTGGCCGCGGGCCGCGGCGAACGGGCCGGACAGGGCGACGGGCCGAAGCAATATCGCCTGGTCGGCGGCCGCTCCGTCCTGTCGCGCACGCTAAAACCCTTCCTCGCCCACCCGCGCATCGGCACCGTCGTGGTCGCCATCCACGCCGAGGACATGGACCTGTTCCGGCAGGCGGTGGGTGCCGATGCCGCGCATGTCGTGGCCGTCACCGGCGGGCCGACGCGCCAGGCTTCGGTGCGGCTGGGGCTGCTGGCGCTGAGGGACTGCCATCCTGCCAGCGTGCTCATCCACGACGCCGTGCGCCCTTTTGTCGATGTGGCGCTGATCGACCGCGTCGTTGCCGCCATAGACGAGCGGAACGGGGCGCTGGCCGCCCTGCCCGTCACCGACACGCTGAAGCGGCAGGCCGCGGACGGGACGATCGACGCCACGGTGCCGCGCGCCGGCCTGCACGCCGCGCAGACCCCGCAGGGCTTTCCGTTCCAGCCGATCCTCGACGCCCATGAGCGGGCTTACGAGACCGGGCGCGACGACTTCACCGACGACGCGGCGATCGCCGAGTGGGCACATATTCCCGTTCGGCTGGTGCCGGGCTCGCCCGACAACGTCAAGCTCACCTGGGCAAGGGATATTGTAATGGCAGATCAGCGGCTTGGCCCACGAAGTTCGAGCTTCCCCGACATCCGCACCGGCAACGGCTACGACGTGCATTCGTTCGAGGCCGGCGACCACGTCACGCTGTGCGGCGTGGCCATCCCGCACGACAGGAAGCTCTCCGGCCATTCCGACGCCGACGTGGGGCTGCACGCGCTGACCGATGCGCTGCTGGCCACCTGCGGCGCGGGCGACATCGGCACGCATTTCCCGCCTTCCGACCCGCAGTGGAAAGGCGCCGCCTCGCACATCTTCGTGGAGCATGCGGCAGGGCTGGTGCGCGCGCGCGGCGGGCGCATCGCCAATGCCGACGTCACGCTGATCTGCGAAGCGCCGAAGATCGGCCCGCATCGCGAGGCGATGAAGGCCGCGTTGGCCGCCATGCTCGGCATTTCGGCCGAAAGGGTTTCCGTCAAGGCGACGACCAACGAGAAGCTGGGCTTTGTCGGCCGCGGCGAAGGCATCGCCGCGATAGCGACCGCAAGCGTCATCTACCCGGGGGAGGTGCCGGCATGAACAGACAGGGGACGGGCGAGCCAGGCGTGGGCGAAGTCAAGCAGAGCGAGGTCGGCGACCTCGCCAACCGTTTCCTCCAGGCCTGCGCGCGACACAGGATCCTCGCCGCGACGGCGGAAAGCTGCACCGGCGGCCTCATCATCGCCGCCATGACCGACATTCCCGGGTCGTCCTCCATGGTGGACCGGGGGTTCGTCACCTATTCCAACGACGCCAAGATAGAAATGCTGGGCGTGGCCACGGCCACGCTCGACGCCCTCGGCGCCGTTTCGGCCCAGACTGCACAGGAAATGGCCGAAGGGGCGCTGGCGCG
>DAOKZN010000263.1:0-3984 GCA_035325625.1 Mesorhizobium sp.
CCTGCAACGGCTGGACCTTCTGGCACTACGAGCGCGCCGGCGGGCTCACCCCCATCGACGAGTTGCGCCGCATCGCCCGGCTCGGCATGGAGCGGGCCGGAGCATGACGGCGCGGGTCGGGGGCGGTGCCGCCGCGGCGATCGCGCGTCTGAATCGGATTCTGAGCCTTCGCCGCAAAGCGATTCAAATCAAACGGCGATTCCGAACGAGTTCAAGTCCGACCTGAGCTTCTCCGCGTCGGTGAAGAGCACGGCCTGCCAGCCCGCCGCCTGTGCTCCCTCGACGTTCTTCTGGCTGTCGTCGATGAACAGGGCCGCCGCCGGGTCGAGGTCGAACGAGCGGGCGTGGTGGTCGTAGATGGCCGTATCCGGCTTGATGAGCCCGATTTCGCCCGAGACGGTCACGCCGCGCGGCAGATCGAGGAAGGCAAAGCGCCTTCGCGCCTCCGCAAACGTGTCGGCGGCGAAATTGGTCAGCATGGTCACGTCGTGGCCGGTCCCGACCAGCCGCTCCATCAGGGCCACGCTGTCGTCATAGGCGTGCGGCACCATCTCGTGCCAGTGCCGCCGGAAATTGCGGATGTTCTCGGCGTGGTCCGGGTGCTCGGCGATCAGCAGCGTTTCCGCCTCCTCCCACGAGCGGCCGCGATCCTGCTCGACGTTCCACGCGCCGGTGCAGACATGCTCGAAGAACCATCGCCGCTCGGCCGTGTCGGGGATGAGCCGGCTGAAGGGGATGTCCGGGTCGTAGTGGATCAGCACCCTGCCGATGTCGAAGACGATGTGACGGATTTCGGTCATGCCTTGCCTGTTGCCTGCGCTCGCTTTTTCGTGACGCCCGGAATGGCAGCTTCTATTGCCTTTTTCATGACAGTGGGCAGGGCTTCGCCGGCGACGCCTTCCGGACCGGACCAGAAATGGCCGGCCGGTGCCGCGCCGATGGCCGCCGCATGGTAGACTTCGAGCTCCAGCGAAAAATGCGTGAACACGTGCCCGATGCGCCCGGCATGGCGCCAGTCGGCCGCAAAGGGGGCGGCGGCCGCGCCGGTCTCGCCGTCGATGCGCGCGGTCCAGCCCGTGGTCGGCACCTCGCTCATGCCGCCCAGCAGCCCCTTTTCCGGCCGCTTGCGCAAGAGCACCGCGCCGTCGCCGCGCACCGCCACGAAGGCGGCGCCCCGGCGCAAGGGTTTTTCCGGCTTCGCGCCGCGCACGGGAAAGCGCTCCGGATCGCCATTGGCCAGCGCGCTGCAATCCTTGCGCAGCGGGCACAGCATGCAGCGCGGCCGCCGGGGCGAGCAGATGGTGGCGCCGAGATCCATCATGGCCTGTGCGAAGTCGCCCGGCCGGTCGGCCGGCACCAGCTTCTCGACATGGGCGCGGATTTCGGCCTTCGCGTCGGGCAGCGGCGTGCCGATGGAAAACAGCCGCGACATCACGCGCTCGACATTGCCGTCCACCACCGCCGCCGGCCGGCCGAAGGCGATGGCCGCGATTGCCGCGGCCGTGTAGGGGCCGATGCCGGGCAGGGCGCGCAAGCCCTCTTCCGTGTCGGGAAAAAGGCCGCCCCCCGCCGCGACAAGGTCGGCGCAGGCTTTCAGGTTGCGGGCGCGAGAATAGTAGCCCAGTCCTGCCCAGGCCTTCATCACGTCGTCGCTCGGCGCCGCCGCCAGCATTCCCACCGTCGGCCATTTGTCCACAAAGGCGCGGAAATAGGCTTTTACCGCCTCCACCGTGGTCTGCTGCAGCATCACTTCCGACAGCCACACGCGGTAGGGGTCGGGCCGCGCCCCGCGCGCAAGCTCGCGCGGCGGCACGCGCCAGGGCAGGTTGCGGTGATGCGCGTCGTACCAGGCCAGCAGCCGGGCGGCTATGCCGGCTTGCGACCCGTCCGGCGGGGTGAGGGCGGCTTCAGGCGGCAACGTCCACTGCCATCTCGGCCGTGATGCGCGACCAGGGCACGACGATCCTGCCGTCGGCGGTCCGCTCGATCAGGCCGGCCTCCACCAATGCCGTCACGTCGGCATGCACGCCGCGATAGTCCCGCTTCAACAGGTGCGAAAGGGCGCGGATCGAGCACGGCCCCTGCCTGCGCAGGGTGCGCAGCAACGTCCAGCGGTTCGGCGTCAGCACCTTCAGCAGCAATTCCATGCTCTCGAACGACACCGACGCCGCTTCCGGCGCAGTGTCGCCGCGATCCAGCCGCCGCGCCATGTCCATCGCGCCGGAAAAGAAGGAATCAAGGCTGTCGATGTGGATCTTGACTTCGCTCATCACCGATCTCCCTTCTCACATCGTTCCAAAAATCCGCAACCAGTTTCTCCATCGTCGTGAACGCGTAAGGCTCCTCGTGGTCGCGATGGTGGCGGTGGTCGCCCTTTCCCCTCTCGTTGTCGTAGCCGACGATGCGTTCGCCCCTGCGGCCGAAGAAGAGGGAATATTTCAGGCCGTGCGGGCGCTCGCGGCTTGCGGCCGGCAGCTTCCAGACCCGGATCTGGACGATCCAGCCGCCATGAAGATTCAACCTCCGGTGCTGGATCAGGATGGCCCGTCTGCCCGCCATATGTAACAGATAGCATATGGCAGTTTCTGCATCAATGGCGCGCCGGTTCCGGCTTTTCGGGGTGTCGTGGCGCGGGAGAGCGGGCTAGACTGTCGTCCACGGCAAAAGCGAGCGCGCATGGCAGGCAAACGATCTTTCGGCAACCCCGTCCCGGTCAGCGATCTGGCCGGCGGCATTCTCGACCCCATGCTGCGGCGGCGCACCGGCATGTCGCTGGCGCTGGTGCAGTCGTGGGAGGAGATCGCCGGCCCGCGCCTTGCCGCCCGCTCGCGGCCGCAGAAGATCCAGTGGCCGCGCCGGCTGCACGAGGACGACCCGTTCGAGCCCGCCACGCTGGTGATCGCCTGTGAGGGCATGGCCGCCCTGCATCTCCAGCACGAGACCGGCGAGATCATCGGCCGGGTCAACGCCTTTCTCGGCTTCACCGCCATCGGCCGCATCCGCATCGTGCAGAAGCCGGTGGCCCCCGCGAATGCGCGGGCGCGGCCGGCGCTGCGGCCGCTTTCGGCGCCCGAGAAGGCCCGGCTGTCTGGAACGGTGGCGGGAATAGAGGACGACGGCCTGCGCGCCTCGCTGGAAAGGCTGGGCGCCTCCATCCTCGGCGCGCGCAAGTAGCGGCCGCCGACACGCCCGCCCGGCCCGCCAGACCGGCATGCCTGGATTGCGACGCAAATCTCGCGCTTTAGTGATCGCGGCCGGGCAATTGTACATTGGCTTGGGGGCGACGATGGCTTAATTCGCGGAAACGCTCGCCTTTTCGTATCTTTGCATTGCAAACTTCAACCGTAGCTCAGGTGATTCGCATGAACCGCTTCCTGTCCCGCAGAACCGTCCTGTCCACGCTGGCTGCCGCCCCGGCTGCGGTCGCCCTGGCAGCTTCCAGCAGGGCGCAGGAGGCCATGAAGCCGGCGGTAGAGGCGCCGAGGCCTGCCGGCAGCGTCGACATGGCGGAGCTGCTCAAGCCCGGTGCATTGTCCGACCAGGTCTTGGGCAAGGAGGACGCGCCCGTCACCATCGTCGAATACGCCTCGATGACCTGCCCGCACTGTGCGCATTTCAACGACGCGACCTTTCCGGAGCTGAAGACGAAATATATCGACACCGGCAAGGTGCGCTACATCCTGCGCGAATTCCCGTTCGATCCGCGCGCCGAGGCGGGCTTCATGCTGGCGCGCTGCGCCGGCGACAACTATTTCCCGATGATCGACGTGCTGTTCAAGCAGCAGGAGACCTGGGCCACGGCCCAGAATGCCAAGGATGCCCTGTTCCAGCTTTCCAAGCTGGCGGGTTTTACACAGGACAGCTTCAACGCCTGCTTGACGGACCAGAAGCTTCTGGACCAAGTCAGGGCGGTGCAGAAGCGCGGCGCGGAGGAGTTCAAGGTCGACTCCACGCCCACCTTCTTCATCAACGGCAAGACCTACA
>DAOKZN010000264.1:0-3970 GCA_035325625.1 Mesorhizobium sp.
ACGATGCGGGCCGGCACGTGGCGCGGGCTGGCGCCGGTGCGGATCTTCGTCCTGATGCGCTTTTCCAGTTCCGCGTCCAGTGCAACGCCGGGCGCCAGCCGCACGAACAGCACCACGCGCACGTCGTTGTCGAAGTCCTGGCCGATGCAGATCGCCTCCAGGATCTCCGGCATCTGCTCGACCTGGTTGTAGATCTCGGCCGTGCCGATGCGCACGCCGCCGGGGTTCAGCGTGGCGTCCGAGCGGCCGTGGATGACGATGCCGCCATGCCGGGTCCATTCGGCGAAGTCGCCATGGCACCAGACATTGTCGAAGCGCTCGAAATAGGCGGCGCGGTATTTCTTCCCGTCGGGATCGTTCCAGAAGCCGACCGGCATGGACGGGAAGGCCCGGGTGCAGACAAGCTCGCCCTTGCCGGCGGCCATCGGCCTGCCCTCGTCGTCCCACACGTCCATGGCCATGCCGAGCCCCGCCGCCTGGATCTCGCCCTCCCACACCGGCTCGGTCGGCACGCCGAGCACGAAGCAGGAGACGATGTCGGTGCCGCCGGAGATGGAGGCCAGGTGCACGTCGCGCTTGATGCCTTCGTAGACGAAGCGGAAATCCTCCGGCGACAGCGGCGAGCCGGTGGAGGAAATGGTGCGCACCGTGGAAAGATCATGCGTGGAAAGCGGCCGCAGGCCGGCCTTGCGCACCGAATCGATGAATTTCGCGGACGTGCCGAAATAGGTCATCTTCTCGGCATCGGCGAGATCGAACAGCGCGTTGCCGCTCGGATAGAAGGGCGAGCCGTCGTAGAGCAGCAGGGTGGCGCCGGAGGCAAGGCCCGTCACCAGCCAGTTCCACATCATCCAGCCGCAGGTGGTGAAGTAGAAGAAGCGGTCGCCCGCCTCCAGCCCGGCATGCAGCCGGTGCTCCTTCAGGTGCTGGAGCAGCGTGCCGCCGGCGGAATGGACGATGCACTTGGGAATGCCGGTGGTGCCGGAGGAGAACAATATGTAGAGCGGGTGCGAAAATGGCAGGCGCTCGAAGCTCACCGGCCGCGCGGCGAAGGGCTGCAGCGCGTCGGCAAGCGCGGCGGCCCTGGGGATGGTGGCGGCGACGTCGGCCGAGGTGCCGAGATAGTCGACGATCAGCACCTTGCCCGCACTCGGCAGCTTCGCGGCGACGGCGGCGACCTTCTCCGCCACCTCGATCGCCTTGCCGTTGTACCAGTAGCCGTCGGGCGCGATGAAGACGACCGGCTCGATCTGGCCGAAGCGGTCGAGCACGCCCTGTTCGCCGAAATCGGGCGAGCAGGAGGAGAACACCGCACCGATGGAGGCAGCGGCAAGCATGGCCGCAACCGTCTCGGGCATATTCGGCATCATGGCCGCGACGCGGTCGCCCTGCTTCACGCCGAGCGAGACGAAAAGCTGCTGGAGTTGCGAGACCAGCGCGGAAAGCTCGTCCCAGGACAGCCGCCGCTCCACCTTGTCCTCGCCCTTGAAGACGATGGCCTCGCCCGGTCCGGCCTTCCTCAGCAGGTTCTCGGCGAAGTTCAGCCGCGCGTCGGGAAAGAAGGCGGCGCCCGGCATCTTGTCGCCGTTGGCCAGCACGCGGCCGCCCTTGTCGCCCACCACGCCGCAGAAATCCCAGACCAGGTCCCAGAAGCCCTCGCGGTCCTCGACCGACCAGCGGTGCAACTCCGCATAGGACGGCAAGGGCCGGCCGGCCCTGCCCGACGCGGCCCCGGTGAACGACGTCAGCGGCGAGGATGCGATGCGCTCCGCGGCCGGAACCCACAACGGTGCTTCGTCGGACATATCTCTCCTCCAGATTCGGGCACGGTTATGCCTATGGCACCCGGGGAGCGCAAGACGTCGTTCGAATAGCGGCGCGCCGACGGACGAATTCCGCCGCCTGCCAAGGGGACGCGGCCATAAAGGCTTGCAATGCGCCCTCCAGGCACTACACCTTTGCGCGCTTGAACAGAACGCGAGCATATGAGGCGAGATGCCATCACCTTTGATCTGGCGGCTTGTTTGGGCGACCGTGGCAATCGTCCTGGCCGTGACATTGAGCGTCGCCGCCCTGCCCTACATCGCTTCAACGCGCATCGTGCGCGACCGCATCGCCTGGGAGATGAGCGCCTGGAGCGGCTTCAGGGTGACGATCGACGGCGCGCCGCAGATTCAGGTCTGGCCCAAGTTCAGCGCCGTGCTGACGGATGTCACGCTGTCGAAATGGACCGAGACCGACGAGCCGCCGGTGATCGAGGCCGAGCGGGTGGAGGTCGACCTCTCGGCGCTGGCGGCGCTGCGCGGCGACGTGGTGTTCTCCGCCGCGCGGCTGATACGGCCGACCATCAGGGCCGAGCCGGGCGGAAGCGGCCTGCTGCTGCCGGCCGCGCCCAGCGGAGGCCGGATCGCGCGGGCCATCGACGCCGCGCGCGCCGTCGTGCAGGCCAAGCCGGCCGATCCGGACCTTTCCCGCCTGCCCGCCGACGAGTTCGGCACGGTGGAGTTCCGCGACGGCCGCATCGTCACGCTCGTCAACGGCGCCGAGACCGACGCGGTGACCAGCCTGACGGGACAGGCAAGCTGGGCCGCGCTCAATGCCGCCGCCACGCTCACGGCGACCGGCATCTGGCACGGCGAAAGCGTCGCCATCGAACTTTCGTCCGCAAGGCCCCTGCTGCTCTTTGCCGGCGGCACCGCGCCGCTGACCGCCTCGCTGAAGGCGGCGCCGGCCAATTTCACCTTCAGCGGCAATGCCAGCCTCTCCAACAACACCTTCATCGACGGCCAGGCGAAGTTCACCGCGCCCTCGCTGCGCCGGACGCTGGAATGGTCGGGCATCGGCATCGCGCCGGGGGCGGCGGTGGGGGCGGTCTCGGTGTCGGCCAAGGTCAGCGCGGCCGCCGGCCGTGTGAAGTTCGACAATGCGGAGATCACGGTCGACAAGAACCCGGGCATGGGCGCGCTCGACCTGTCGTTTACCGACGCGCTGCCGGTGGTCTCCGGCACGCTCGCCTTCGACACGCTGGACCTGCGCGGCTTCCTGTCGGCCTTCACGCCGCTGGCCGCCGACGGCCCGGTGCCGAACGAGATCGACACCGGCTTCGCCGACCGGCTCAACCTGGACCTCAGGCTGTCCGCCGCCCACGCCACGGCCGGCTCCATCCAACTCACCGACGTGGCCGCCACCGCCCAGGTCAAGAACGGGCTCGCCGTCTTCGACATTTCCGACGCCGCCGCCTTCGGCGGCAACATCCAGACCAGCCTGCGCTTCGACCGCCGGCCGGAAGGCACACAGGTGGAGATGAAGCTGCTGGCCTCCGACATCAGCGGCGCGGCCTTCGGCGAGGCCGCCGGCATGAAGCGGCTGATGCCCACCGGCACTGGCACGGTCTCGATCATCCTCAAGGGTCCGGGCAAGGCTTGGGATTCGGTGCTGGAGAACGCCGACGGCTCCTTCTCGGCGACGTTCGGCGCCGGCAATCTTTCCGGCTTCAACCTGCCGGCCTTCCTCAAGCACAACGAGCAGGGAGGCTTCTTCGCGCTCGACGAGGTGGCCGACGGCACGCTGCCGATCGAGGGGACCGAGCTGAAGGCGACCATCTCGCGCGGCGTGGCGCGCCTCGACAAGGCCGAGGTGCGCTCCGGGCGCACGCGCATCTGGCTCACCGGCATCGTGCCCTATGCGGGGCGCGGGCTGGCGCTGACCGGCGGCGTGGCGCAGGCGGACCAGCCGGCCCCGCAAGCCAACGGCCAGGCGGGCGCGCAGCCGCAGGCCGAGGCCCCTGCGGCCGGCCAGCAGCCTCAACCGGCCGCACCCGTCCCGCTGCTTGCCTCCTTCTTCGTCGGCGGCACGTGGAACACGCCCTTCATCTCGCCGATCAGCCGCCGGCCCACGGGCGATTAGCGTCTCCCGAAAGCGGGAACCGGTTTCGGGATAAAGACATGCGTAAAATCAAGAACCTGAAGCG
>DAOKZN010000265.1:0-3936 GCA_035325625.1 Mesorhizobium sp.
GGCTGCTTCGCCATGCAGCTTTCGCACTTCCTGGCCGAGAACGGCACGCCGGCGGCCGAGCTGAACGCCGAGGCGGTCGTCACCTACGGGCCGGCGGCCGGCGGCGGCTTCGAGATCACCGAAAGCGCGCTGAAGCTCACCGGCAAGGTGCCCGGCATCGACGCGGCGAAGTTCAGGGAACTGGCCGAGCAGGCCAAGGCCGGCTGCCCGGTGTCGAAGGCCCTCGGCGCCATCAAGGTGACGCTGGACGCCAGATTGGCGTAGGGGCCGGCACAGGCCGCTAAAACGGCAGCCGGCGGCTACGCGGACGCCGCCTGCCTGCCTTGGCGCCCGGCCCAGGCCTCCAGCCAGTCGCGGCTCTGCATCTCCATCAGCCGCGAGGCGGTGCGGTCGAACTCGAACGCCTCCGTGCCGCGTCCGCCGGCATAAAGTGCTGCGGGCGGGGCGGCGGCGCTCATCACCAGCCGCGCATGGTGGTCGTAGAGCGTGTCGATCAGCAGGATGAAGCGCTTGACCTCGTTGCGGTGCGCGTCGCTCAGCACCGGCACGTGGTCGATGAAGATGGTGGAGAAGCGGCCGGCAATGGCCAGGAAGTCGCGCGCGCCGTGCGGCTTCCCGCACAGCTCGGCGAAGGAGAAGCGGGCCGCCTCGCCTGCGGCGCGCGGCACGGCGATCTGCCTGCCCTTGACCGTGAGCGTCGTCCCGGCCTCCGGGCCGTCCCTTGCGATCGCCGCCCAGGCCGCGTCCAGCGCGCGGTCGGCGGCGGCGTCGGCCGGCGTCAGGTAGACGGGCGTTCCGTTCAGCCTGTCCAGCCGGTAGTCGCGCTCGGCGTCGAGCGTGACCACTTCGGCATTGCGCTCCAATATGCCGATGAAGGGCAGGAAGAGCTGGCGGTTCAGCCCGTCGCGGTAGAGATCCTGTGGCGCCACGTTGGAGGTGGCCACCAGCACCACGCCATTGGCGAAAAGCGCCGAGAACAGGCGCGACAGGATCATGGCGTCGGCGATGTCGGTGACCGTGAACTCGTCGAAGCACAGCACCCAGGCTTCCTCGGCCAGCGCGCGCGCCACCGGCGGGATCGGGTCGTCCTCCTTGACCGTGCCCTCCTTGCGCGCCTGCCGGTGCTTCTGGATGCGGTCCTGCACGTCGGCCATGAAGTCGTTGAAGTGGACGCGGCGCTTGCGCCGCACCGGGACAAGCTCGAAGAACAGGTCCATCAGCATGGTCTTGCCGCGGCCCACGCTGCCGTGGATGTAGAGGCCCTTCACCGGCTCGCGCGCCTCGCGCTTGCGGCCCAGCAGCCAGCCCAGCGCGCTGGACTTGCGGGCCAGCCGCTTGGCGGCGATCTCGTCGATCAGCCGGTCGAGCCGGTCGGCGATGCGCTCCTGCGCCGGATCGCGCTCGACGGCGCCGGTTTCCACCAGATGGTCGTAGCGCTGCCGGACGCTGGCACGGGTCTGGAGGCCGTCGCGCAGGTGCATGGGGCGAGGGGCGGGTCCGGCTGCCGGGGCGTCAGCGCGTCAGCGCGATCGCCTGGCCGCTGGAAGTCTGGCCGTCGAACCGGCCCTCGCCCGAGGAATAGAGCCGGGCCAGCGTGCCGCCGTCCTGGTCGTAGAGGGTGAGCTGCTTGCCGGACACGTTCCACGACTTCACGCCGTCGACGGGCGCGGGGCAGCGCAGCGGGCCGGCGCGGTAGCCCTGGCCGAACTTGGTCTGCGGGGTCGCCACCTTGCAGCTCTGGCCGGCCACGTTGACGTTCCAGACGCCGGCGACGCTGGAGGCGGTGAGGTCTGCGGCGCCCGCCGGGGGGCCGCCGGCCGGCGGCAGCGACGCGACTTGGGTGTTCTGCTGCGGGGCGGTGGGGAAGGAGGAGGCATCGGCCGCGCCGGGCGCGGCGGGCGGCGGAAGCTGGCTCGACGAGACGGTGCCCGAAGGTGCCGCCTGCAGGGGCTCCGGCCGGGCGGAGTCCATGTTGGAGAATCGCGTGCTGGAGCAGCCGCTTGCCAGCAGGGCAGCCAGGGATGCGGCCGCCAGGCCCGCTCTCGAAAACGTCATTGCAACCTCCGCGGCCCCGCAACGGGCGCCGTACCACAAACGCGCCTTTCCACCAAATCGGCGAAGACGGCAGAATTTCAACCGCATATGGTTAAAATACGGTTTTCGCCGGAAATGTTGCATATTTGCCACCGGCGCAGCTTCTGCGCTCCTTGCCTCGGCGAAGCGCGCGGCGTGCCGGAGCCTGATGCCGGAGCCTGATGCCGGGGGCGCAACGGGAACCGGCAGGCCGGGGCAGACGTTTAAAGGGCCCAGCCACCCGTTCCCGAGGCACCCTTCATGATCAAATGGATCGTCATTCTCCTCATCGTCGCCGCTGCGGCGAGCCTGCTCGGCATGCCGGCGCTGGCAGGTGCGGCCGCCACTGGCGCGCGCGTCCTCATCGGCATCGTGCTGATCCTGTTCCTGCTGATCGTGCTGGGCGTGTTCGCGGTGACGTGACCCGTTCCGGCGTGCCGCCGCACTGGTAATTCGCGGCCATTTCCGCCATATAGCGCCGCATGGACACGGAAAAGTCGCGTGCGGCCCCCTTCGCCCGGATGAACGGCGTCGGCAACGAGATCATCGTCGCCGACATGCGCGGCCGCGCCGACCGGGTGACCGCAGCGGCGGCGCTGGCGCTCGACGCCGATCCGGCGACGAAGTTCGACCAGATCATGGCGATCCACGACGCCCGGACCCCCGGAACCGACTACTACATCGCCATCCTGAACTCCGACGGCACGCCCGCGCAGGCCTGCGGCAACGGCACGCGTTGCGTGGTGCAGGCGCTGGCCGCCGAAACCGGCCGCAAGACCTTCACCTTCGAGACGCTGGCCGGCATCCTGAATGCGCAAGAGCATGAGGGCGGGCTGATCTCGGTGGACATGGGCAAGCCGCGCTTCGGCTGGCAGGAGATTCCGCTGGCGGAAGAATTCCGCGACACGCGCATGATCGAATTGCAGATCGGCCCGATCGACGCGCCCGTGCTGCATTCGCCCTCGGTGGTTTCCATGGGCAACCCGCACGCCATCTTCTGGGTGGACCGCGACGTCTGGTCCTACGGGCTGGAACGCTTCGGCCCGCTGCTGGAGAACCACCCGATCTTCCCCGAGCGCGCCAACATCACCATCGCCCAGGTCACCTCGCCCTCGAGCATGACGATCCGCACCTGGGAGCGCGGCGCCGGGCTGACCAGGGCCTGCGGCTCGGCCGCCTGCGCGGCGGCGGTCGCCGGCGCGCGCACCAGACGCACGGGCCGCAGCGTCGACATCGCGGCCCCCGGCGGCCCGCTGCATGTCGAATGGCGCGACGACGACCATGTGGTGCTGACGGGCGCTGCCGAATGGGAATTTTCCGGCACGTTCGACCCAGCGACGGGCATCTGGGCCCGCGATAGCGAAAGCGCCGCCTGATGGGCATCGACGTCGTCACCTTCGGCTGCCGGCTGAACACCTACGAGTCGGAGGTGATGCGCCGCGAGGCGGAGGCCGCCGGCCTCGGCGAGTTGAAGGACGGCGCCATCATCTTCAACACCTGCGCCGTCACCGGCGAGGCGGTGCGGCAGGCCAAGCAGTCGATCCGCAAGGCACGCCGCGAGAACCCGGGCGCGCGCATCATCGTCACCGGCTGCGCGGCACAGACCGCGCCGCAGGACTTCTCCGCCATGGACGAGGTGGACCTCGTGCTCGGCAACGAGGAGAAGTTGCAGCGCCACAACTACCGCGCCCTGCCGGATTTCGGCGTCAACGACTTCGAGAAGGCACGCGTCAACGACATCTTTTCCGTGCGCGAGACGGCAGGCCACATGGTGGACGCCATCGAGGGCCGGGCCCGCGCCTTCGTGCAGGTGCAGAACGGCTGCGACCACCGCTGCACCTTCTGCATCATCCCCTACGGGCG
>DAOKZN010000266.1:0-3936 GCA_035325625.1 Mesorhizobium sp.
TTCCTCTCCCCTTGGGGAGAGGTGGTTTGCGAAGCAAGCCGGTGAGGGGCGATCCTTATATGCACCCGCCCTTCAATTCGGCGTCGCCATCTAGCGCGCCAGCGCGGCCAGCGCCGCGCGGCTGTCGGTTTCGGCCGTCCAGCCGAGCGCGGCCAGCGCCGAAGGATCGCAGACCTGCCCGCCCGCAATGCGCAGCCATGCAGCCTGCCGGCCCGTCAGGCGCGCCGCCTGCGCGAACAGGAAGGGCGGCACGGGAAACAGCCGCGGCGGCCGCGACAGGCCGGCGCGGAACGCCGCCAGGATGCCGGCGATGGAAACCGCATCCGCATCGCTGACGACATAGTCGGCGCGCGTCAGCCTTTCCCGCGCCAGGGCCAGCAATATCGCGCCGACCGCCCGTTCCAGCGACAGCAGCGAGCGGGGTGCCGCGAGCGAGGCGAAAGGCAGCGGCCAGGGCGAATCGGCCAGCCGCAGCAGGGTGCGTAGCCCGCCGCGCATGCCGACGCCGTAGATCGGCGCGGGGCGCAGTATCACGAAACGGCCGGGCTGGTCGCGGAAGGCTTCCCGCACGGCCTTTTCGCCGGCGAGCTTGGAAGCGCCATAGGCGCAGGTGGGCGCCGGAGGCGTCGCTTCGCTGACGGTTCCGCTGCTTTCGGCCCCGGCGACGGCGCGTATGGACGACAGATGCACGAAGCGGCCCGGAACGACGTCCGCCGCGGCCTGCGCCAGCTTGCCGGCCAGCACCGCATTGGCCTCGAACAGCGCGTCGGACGAGGCGCTTTCGTCGTTATTGAGCGCCGCGCAATGGACGACGCTGCCGGCGCCGCGCAACGCTTCCCTGAACTCGGAGAGATCGGCGCCAGCCGGCGGCATTTGCCGCGACTCGACGCTGCCGCCGGAACCTGTCCCCTTATACGTCAACAGGCGGACCTTGCGGCCCGCCTGCGTCAATTCGGCGAAGACCGCCGATCCAACCATGCCGGAAGCGCCTGTGAGAACGATCGTCATCAGGGGCGCCTCATGTTCGCGGCGCTTGCCGCCGGATGCGGGGCAGCCTTGCCGGCCGCCCGCGCGGCAACCGCCTTACTGCCGCTTGGGCAGCAGCGACCACACCGCCGGCACCAGCGAGGCGGCGAGCGCCACCTTGATGAGGTCGGGCACGATGAAGGGAACGACGCCGAACTGCCAGGCCTTGTCGGCACCGATCAGCAGCGCCAGCCAGGCAAAGCCCATGGCCATCATCAGGACTTCGGCCACCAGGAAGGCGCCGAACAGCCTGAAGGGGTTGCGGTCCCAGCCGCGGTCGGCCGCCCAGCCGGCGATGGCCGCCATGACCACGAAGCCGGCCAGATAGCCGCCGGTGGTGCCGAGCATATAGGCGATGCCGATGCCCTTCTCCGGCGTGCTCTGGAAGACCGGCAGGCCGGCCGCGCCCTCGGCGAGGTAGAGCAGCAGGGTGGCGAGGCCGAGGCGCAGGCCGAAGGCCGAGGCGATCAGCAGCACCGCCAGCGTCTGCAGGTTCATGTCCACCGGACCGAGCACCACCTTGGTCTTGGCCGACAAAGTGAGGAGAAGCGTGCCGCCGAGCGCGAGGCCGAACTGCGCCGCGAGGCGCGCAGCGCCCTTCTGCGGCAGGGCGAGAGAAACAAGCGGACGCATAGTGGTAGCAATTGCCATGGTCTTCCCCATTTCCAATTCTTGGCCGATTCCCGGCCGGCGCGTCGAAGGCGCGTCGCGTTTCCCTATATTGGCTTCCGTGCTAAGCGGCAATCGGTTTCGCCATCCCCGTTCGCGCTTCAAGAGGTTTCCATGGCGCTGAAATTCGACGCCCGGTTCGATCCGGCCTATGGCAGCGCCGTGCCGGTGGGCGGCGACGCGGCGGCAGGCGTGGCACGCCTCACCGCGCCCAACCCCTCGCCCTTCACCTTCCACGGCACCAACACCTATCTGGTCGGCAGGGACACGCTGGCGGTCATCGACCCCGGCCCCGACGACGATGCGCATCTCAAGGCCCTGCTGGAGGCGATCGCCGGGCGGCCGGTGAGCCACATCTTCGTCAGCCACACGCACCGGGACCATTCGCCGCTCGCCGCGCGGCTCAAGGCCGCGACCGGCGCGCCGGTGCTGGCTGAGGGTCCGCACCGGCCGGCGCGGCCGCTGCGCACGGGCGAGGCCGTCCGGCTCGACGCCAGCGGCGACATGGATTTCCGGCCCGACGTCGAACTGGCCGACCAGTCGCTGACCGAGGGCGACGGCTGGGCGATCCGCACCGTGCTGACGCCGGGCCATGCCGCCAACCACGCCGCCTTCGCGCTGGAGGGCACCGGCATCCTGTTCTCGGCCGACCACGTCATGGCGTGGTCCACCAGCATCGTGGCGCCGCCGGACGGGGCCATGAGCGACTACATGGCCTCGCTGGACCGGCTGATCGAGCGCGGCGACCGGCTGCTGCTGCCGGGCCATGGCGGGCCGGTGACCGCGCCGCGCACCTTCATGCGCGGGCTCAAGACCCACCGCCGCATGCGCGAGCGCGCCATCCTCGAGCGCCTCAAGGCCGGCGACCGCACGATCAGGGCGATCGTGGAGGCGATCTACCGCGACACCGACCCGCGCCTGCACGGCGCGGCCGGTCTTTCGGTGCTGGCGCATCTGGAGGATCTGGTGGCACGCGGCGCCGTCCGCAGCGAGGGCGAGCCCTCGCTCGACGGAATCTTCTTCCCGGCCTACTGATCCGGTGCCGTGCCGGTGCGGCCGGCCACCTCCCGGTCGAGCGCGTCGAAGAAAGCGACGATGCGGGCGGCGTTGTCGCCGAGGTCGTGGCGGCCGTAGCGCGAGGCCGAGCGCATGTCGACCAGCGTCGAATTCTCGTCGGCCGCGACGCGGACCGCCACGTCCACGGGAAGGTCGAGCACGAAGCTGCGGGCAAGCGCCGTGATGGTCACCTCGTCCTGCCCGTCATCCGCTGCCGGCAGCGGGCCGATGACCTGCCAGCCCTGCCCCTTCACCACGGTCTCCACGGCATCGAGGGCTTCGTCCAGCGGCAGGTCGTAGCGGTGGCCCGTCACCAGCGGGTAGGCCTGGCCCTGCAGGCGGATCTCCCCCGGCGTGGGCGGAACCGGCGCGTTCATGCCGGCCATGCGGGCCGAGACGTCGAACGCCGGGGGGGCGTCCTGATCGGTGGAGATGTCGTGCAGCGCCGGCAGGGTCGCCACGCGCCATGCGACGAAGCCGTAGGGCACGAGCACCAGCGCCGCCAGAAGCGCGCCGACGGTGAGGTCGCGGCCGCCCTCGTCGCCGAATTTCCACAGGCGTGAAAAGGCAAGGCCGGCAAGAAGCAGCGCCAGCGCCGCCAGCAGCGCCGCCAGCGCCAGCACCCACAGGAAGGCCGGCGTTTCGGTGAGGCCGAAATGATGGCCGGTCCAGCCGGTCAGCAGGAGCACGAGAGAGAACGCGCCGACACGCCGCGACCAGCCGGCCGACCTCGACACCTGCCGTTCGGGATATTCAGTCATCTGCGCCGCATCAGCCCCCGGAACCGGTCGAGCCTTACCCAATTTCCGTGCCGGGTTGAAGCGTCATTGCGCGCCGGCACTGCTGTCCGGCAGGCTATGGTCCCTGAACTGCTCCCGAAGCGCCATTTTCTGGATCTTGCCCGTGGCCGTATGCGGAATTTCCGTGACGAAGGCGACGTCGTCGGGCATCCACCACTTGGCCACCTTGCCATCCATGAAGGACAGGATGTCGGCGGCGGCCGGCTGCCGGCCGGGCTTGCACACCACCACCAGCAGCGGCCGCTCGTCCCATTTCGGATGCGGCACGCCGATCACCGCCGCCTCGGCGACGTCCGGGTGGCCGACGGCAAGGTTCTCCAGCGCGATGGTCGAGATCCATTCGCCGCCGGACTTGATGACGTCCTTGGCGCGGTCGGTGATCTGC